>NZ_JBFBCF010000009.1:0-269058 GCF_040683035.1 Streptosporangium sp. NPDC051022
AGCGACTGCGCCGTGCCCGGCCGCCAGTACGGCCACTACGAGAACTCGGTCGGCACCGGCCAGGTACACCTGTGGTTCGACCGGCCGGCCGGCGGATTCCCCGCCCCGCACCGCACCGACCCCTCCACCGACCCCTACCCCTACCCATACCCATCCTGACCTGCGCGTTCGGTCACGCCGACATCGTCGGGTGACGGTTTCACCCGCCTGGATCCCGTCTGGATCCCGGCCCGGCCCCCGGCTCTCCCGGCCCGGGGTCCGGGCCAGGACGGCGGCGGGACAGCGGCGGGACGCCTCGTGGCGCCCGCCCGTCTCCCATCCGTCTGTCTTTCTGCTGTTTCGTCTGTCATCTCACGTGGAAGGGGCCGTTGATGCCCGAGTACCGCAGGATCCTGCTCGACGGCGCCGCCACCCAGGTGCGCCGTGAGGGCGACGAGCTCGTCAGCGCCGACGGCCGGACAGTCGGCGTCGAGGAGGCCGTGCACCTGCCGCCGGTCGTCCCCTCCAAGATCATCGCGGTGCACCTCAACCACCGCAGCCGGGTCGAGGAGTTCATGACCTCCCTGCCCGACGCCCCCACCTACTTCCACAAGCCCACCTCCTCCCTCAACGCCCACAAAGGCGCCGTCGTCCGCCCCGAACGCTGCAAGTACCTCAACTACGAAGGCGAGGTGGCCATCGTCATCGGCCGCACCGCCCGCAACATCTCCCCCGCCGAAGCCGGCGACTACATCGCCGGCTACACCATCGGCAACGACTACGGCCTGCACGACTTCCGCGACACCGACGCCGGCTCCATGCTGCGCGTCAAGGGCTCCGACACCCTGTGCCCCCTCGGCCCCGGCCTGGTCACCGGCTGGGACTTCCGCGGCAAACGGCTGCGCACCCTCGTCAACGGCACCGTCGCCCAGGACGGCTCCACCGACGAGATGGAATGGGACATGCACTACCTGGTCGCCGACATCGCCCGCACCATCACCCTCCACCCCGGCGACGTACTGCTGTCGGGCACCCCGGCCAACTCCCGCCCGGTCCAGCCCGGCGACGTGGTCGAGGTCGAGGTCGAGGGCCTGGGCACCCTGACCAACCACATCGTCACCGGCCCCGCCCCCATCCGCGACGACTGCGGCGCCCAGCCCACCGAGTCCGAAGAGGTCATCTCCACCACCTTCGGCGGCGACTGGGAGTTCCGCGGCATCCGCGCCCCCCGGCGCTGACCCCACCCGCGCCCCACCCGCGCCCCGGCCCACCCCGGGGCGCGGACCGTTCCGGGTGGAGGGCGTGGTTTCGGGGTGGGGAGGCAACGTGCCCTTGACAGGGGTTTCTGGTTCTTTGGGGTGTTGCGCATCAGGCCACAGATGCTGATGTCATAGAAAAAAGCGTAAAAAAATGGGATTTGAGGACCGTCGGGCGATGCCAATAACATCCCGGGCAAGCGTTCGCGCGACGGTGTGACGGTCGGCGAACGATCAGGATGACGAGCGGTTCGGCGCCCCCCACGACCCGCCGGCCGCATCCGGAGGGCCGCGCCATGAGAACAGACGACGGACCGCAGCGATCCATCGGTCTCCGGGGCAGTGATCGTCCACCGCCCGCTCGTGGCCCACACCCGCCTGGCCGGACACCCCAGGACGGCTCCCGCCCCGGGCAGTGGCGATGACCGGCATGACCTCTCCCGTGCTGGTCGGGCGTGACACGGAGCTGCGGACCCTCCTGCTGGCGGCCACCCGCCCGCCCTCCGTGGTGATGGTGGAAGGAGAGGCGGGAATCGGGAAGACACAGCTGGTCAGAACGGCCGTCAACCGCCTGCGCAGGAGCCGTCGCACGGTCCTGGCCGGGCACTGCCGGCACATCCGCGAGCCGTTCCCCTACGGGTCGGTCCTGGACGCCCTGCGGCACACGGCCGATGCCCTGCCGTCGCGGGAACGGCTGAACCCGGTCATCGGGGCGTTACGCGGCCACCTGCCGGAGCTGGCCGCCAACCTGCCACCCGCCCCGGCCGCGCTCGGAGATCCGCAGGCCGAGCGGCACCGGCTGTTCAGGGCGGTGCATACGCTGCTGGCGGCCGTCGCACCGGCCGTACTGGTGATCGAGGACCTGCACTGGGCCGACGAGGGAACCCGGGACCTGCTGCGCTTCCTCAGCGACCCGATGCCCGCCGGGCTGGCGCTGGTGGTGACCTACCGGCGGCGTGAGCTGCCGGTGGCGGGCCTGCCGTTCGGGCACGCCTACCGGCGCCCGCCGGGAACGACCGGTGAAGTGATGACGCTGGAGCCGCTCGGGGCCGACGGGGTACGGGACCTGGCGCGCGCGTTGCTCGGCCATACGGACGTGACACCGGCCTTCGCGGAGAAGCTGCTCGAACGTACGGGAGGCATCCCGCTCGTGGTCGAGGAGATGCTCGGCGCGCTGCGCGACGGCCGGGGAGAGCACTTCGACGGCGAGGAGGAACCGGAGGTCCTCGACCGCCTCCCGGTGCCGCCGCCCCTGCGCGAGGCGATGGCCGACTATCTGTCGGATCTGTCCCCCGGCGGGCTGCGGGTGGTCCACGCCGCCGCCGTACTCCGGACACCCGCCGGCGAGACGCTGATCGCCGACGTCTGCGGCGCCCCCGCGCCCGAGGTGGCGGCCGGCCTGCGCGAGGCGCTGGAGGCCGGTGTGCTGCGCGAGCACGACGACGACTGGTACAGCTTCCACCACGCCCTGGCCGCGCAGTCCGTCTACGACACGATCACCGGCCCCGACCGCAGGATCGCCCACCTGCGGGCCCTGGCCGCGCTCACCGGGACCGAACCGCCGCCGCTGACCGAGCTGTCCTTCCACGCCCGCCGCGCGGGCGATCTGGAGGCCTGGCAGCGGTACGGCTCGGCCGCCGCCGACCAGGCCGCGAACCTCGGCGACATCCCACAGGCGATCGAGGTGCTCGGCGGCATGCTCGCCGACCCCAAACTACTGCGGGCCGGTCGCAGCGGCCTGATGGTGCGGCTGAGCGGGCTGGCCGTCAGCGGCGTCTCCCACAGCCGGGTCGCCCGGCTGCTGCGGCGCCTGCTGGCCGACCCCCAGCTCCCCAGGGACGTACGCGGCGAGGTGCGGCTCAACCTCGGCGTGCTGATGTGCAACCAGGCCGGGGCAGCCGCCGCGGGACGGGAGGAGGTCATCGCCGCCCTCGCCGACCTGGACGACCTGCCGGTCCCCGCCGCCCGCGGGCTGGCCCTGCTGGCCGTGCCGTACTGGGGTGAGGAACCGATCGCCAGGCACCTGGAGTGGATGGACCGCGCCGAACGGCTGGTGGCCTCCTGCGACAACCCCGAGCTGGCGGCGACGGTGCAGGCCAACAGGGTCACTCTCGCCATGTCGGTCGGCGCGCCGGAGGCGTTCGCGCTGGCCGAGAGGCTTCCCGCCGACGAGCCGTCGGTGGTGATACGGCGGCAGGTCGCCCGCGCCTACGCCAACCTGTGCGACGCGGCGACCACCCTCGGCCACTACACCGCCGCCGAACGGTTCGCCAACGAGAGCATGCGGATCGCCAGGGAGACCGGCGCCCCGTACCCCGTCCACCTCACGGAGGTGACCTCGGTCCGGCTGGACTGGCTGACCGGACGCTGGGAGGGGTTGCGGGAGCGGGCGACCGCGATCGTGGAGAGAACCCTTGAGGCGCCGCTCATCGCGGTGGACGCCCGGTTGACCCTCGGCCTGCTCACCCTGGGCACGGGCGAGTGGGAGGAGGCCGAGAAGCACCTGTACGCGGCGGGCCTGTGCGACCCCGCCTCCGGCTTCCTGCCCCTGCTCGCCACCGCCTCCGGAGGGATGATCGAGCTGCACCTGGCCCGGGGCTCGGTCGAGGCCGCGCTCGCCGAGGCCGGCCGCGCGCTGGCCAGGCTGCGCCGTAAGGGGGTGTGGGTGTGGGGTGACCACCTGGTGCCGTCCGCCGTCACCGCTCTGCTGCGGGCCGGGCGTCACGACGAGGCGACCGCCCTGGTCGCCGACTTCGCGGCGGGCGTCGAGGGCGGCGGCGCGCCCTCGGCCGAGGTCGCGCTCACCCTGGTCCGGGGCGCGCTGGCCCATGCGGAGGGCCGGTACGGCACGGCGGTCGACCTGTTGTCCCGTGCCCGCGCCGCCCAGGAGGCGATGCCCCGCCCGTACGGCGTGGCCCGCACGATGGAGGAGGAGGCCAGGGCGCTGATCGCGTTCGGCGACCGTCCCGCGGCGGCGGAGACGCTCACCGACGCGGCCGAGCGGTTCGCCGCGCTCGGGGCGGCCCACGACGCCGCGCGCTGCCGCCGGGCGTTGCGGACGATCGGCGCGGGGGTTCTGCTCCCCCGGGGCAGAAGGAGCAGGCAGGGCGTGCTCTCCCAGCGGGAGACCGAGGTGGCCAGGCTGGTGGCGCTCGGCCGTACCAACGGGGAGATCGCGGAGGTGCTGTTCCTGTCCCCGAGGACGGTCGAGACGCATGTGGCCAAGGTGCTGCGCAAGCTGGGCGTCCGTTCCCGCACCGAGGTGGTGCTGCCCGATGGGGAACGGCTGTTCTCCGCGGACGAAGGACCCCGGCCGGAGTGACCGGCCGGGGTCCCACCCCGGGTCAGGAACCGGGGGTCGAACGGAGGATCACACGGTGATGCTCCAGGTGTCGAGCGTGCCGGTCATGCCGTCCTGCCTGCCGTCCATGATCAGCAGGTGCCAGGGGCCGCTCGCGTCGGCGGTCACCGGCACGTCGTAGGTGCGCGGGCCCGACCACGGAGTGCAGGTGTCGCCGAACTCGGCCTGCTTGACGGGGATGAAATCACCCCCGCCGGGGGCCAGCAGCCATACGGACAGGCTCTCCGAGCAGGGATGGCTGACGGTGGAGGAGATCCTCACCGGAGAGTTGGCCGAGCCGGTGGCGGTCGAGGTGACCAGGCTGAAGGCGTAGGCGCTGTCGGTGATGGGGTAGTCGGTGCCGTTGGTGAAGGTCCGGTCGCCGGGCGGGTCGGTGGGCGTCGGGGTCGGGGTGACGGTGGGAGTCGGGGTCACGGTGGGGGTGACGGTCGGGGTCGGGGTCGGGGAGGTGCCGACGGCGGCCTTCCAGATCGCGTAGGCGGTGGCGTCGGCGGCCCGGTCCAGGACGGTGTCGTTGATGTTGGAGACGTTGTCGCAGGAGGAGTGGTAGCAGGAGTCGTAGGCCTGGTTGGCCTGCCCGCCCCACTTGGTGGCCTGGGCGGCGGTCTTGCGGTCGCTGGCTCCGGCGGCCACGCCGGAGGTGGCGATGCCCGCGTTGCGGAAGGAGGCGTCGTCGGAGCGGTTGGCGCCCTCGACGTTCTCCTCCGGCTGCACGCCCAGGTTGGTGTAGAAGGCCCTCAGATCGGCTGCGGCGGCGGTGTTGATGTTGTTGATGAAGTAGCCGCCGTTGCGCGAGCCGACCATGTCGAAGTTCAGATACTGCTTGATCTTGGCGCGTTCTGCGGCGCCGATGGCGTTGACGTAGAACTTGGAGCCATTGAGGCCCTGCTCCTCATCGGTCCACCAGCCGAAGCGTACGTGCTTGATCATGGTGGGGTTCTTGGCGGCCAGGGCGAGGGCGACCTCCGCCAGCATGCCGGAGCCGGAGGCGTTGTCGTTGATGCCGGGTCCGGCCGAGACACTGTCGAGGTGGGCGCCGGCCATGATGACCTGATTGGGGTCGCCTCCCGGCCAGTCGGCGATCAGGTTGGGGCCCGCCCCGGCGGTGCAGCCGGAGGTGCAGCTCTGCCGTGTGACGGTGTAGCCGGCGGCGCGGAGTTTGTTCTCCAGGTAGGTGACCGAGGCGGTGTAGCCGGCGCCGGTGGAGCGACGGTTACCACCGTTGTTGGTGGCGATGGTCTGGAACTGCTGCAGGTGGGCCTTGACGTTGGTCAGGCTGATGTCGGGGATGTCGCCGGGGCCCGAGGTCGGGGTCACGGTCGGGGTCGAGGTCGGGGTCACGGTGGGCGTCGGGGTGGCGGTGGGCGTGGTGCAGGTGGCCTCACCGGACTGCGCGGGCACGCTCACCGCGCTCCAAGCCGCCTTGACCGCGGCGCACTCGGCGCTGGCGTTGCCGTACAGCTCGACCGCCGCCGCGACGGTGGCGACGCGGACGTTGCCATGCCGCCAGGTGGAGGTCTTGCGCAGCAGGCCGTTCAGATAGATCTTGCCGGCCTTCTGGACGCCGATGCCGGTCAGCGTCGACGGTCCGGAGCAGACCGGGCTGGTCGGCTTGCCGCCGCCGGGGTTGGTGCCCTCGGCGAGCAGGTAGAACCAGTGGTTCTGCGGACCGGCCGCCGCGTGGACCTCGGTGTTGGGGATCGAGGAGGAGTAGCAGTTGGGGTCGTTGTTGACCAGCGAGGGCTGGTGCATGTTGCGGATCGGACCCCGTCCGCTCAGGTTGACCTCCTCGCCGACCAGGTAGTCCGGCGGGTCGTTGGGGTTGTTCGCGTAGTGCTCCAGCAGTGTGCCGAAGATGTCACCGGTGGACTCGTTCAGGCCCCCGGTCTCGTTGCCGCTGCCCCCGCTCCCGCTGCCGGCGAACTGGAAGATGGCGTGACCGTACTCGTGGCCGACGACGTCCATGGCGGTGGCCTGCTGGCTGCTGGCCTGGTTACGGCCGAAGTTGGTGTAGGAACCGTTCCAGAAGGCGTTGACCTCGTTCAGGCCGACGCGCGCCGGGAAGCCACCACCACGGCCGTTGAAGCCGTTGTAGCCGAACCACTCCCGGAGCATGTCCCATTCCTTCTGCGCGGAGTACATCACGTCCGCGCAGGCGGTCTCCAGGTTGGTGCCCTGTCCGTTGCCCCAGGAGTCGCTGCTCTTGGTGTACGGGGAGCCGTTCTGGCCACCACAGGCCACACCGCTGCGGGTGTTGTCCCGCAGGGTGTACGAGCTGCCGGATCCGGAGGTGGTGATGGTGAACTGGCCGTTGTAGAAGCCGTTGCCGGTTCCGAAACGGACCAGGTCGTAGGAGTCCACGATCGAGCCCTTGAGGGCGTCGACGAACACGTGCTGGATGCTCGGCTTGCCTGCGGCGGTTCCGGCGACCACGGCCTCCCAGGCCAGCCTGGCTCCGTTCTCCCCTGCCCTCACCACCAGACGGGGCTCCTGGGTGTCGTCCACCCGTGACAACCGGGCCTTGGCGACCGCCGTCGCCTTCGCCGCGCTGATCTTCGGTGTCAGCGGGATGCCCTCCGGGCTTGATCCCGCGGCCCCGGCGGTGTCCCTGATCTGTCCGGCCGCGTCGGTGACGACGACCGCGTCACCGCCGACCACCGGCAGACCTTTGTAGCTGCGCTCGTAGGTGACGTACTGCATGCCGCCGACACCGGAGGTCACACCGGTGCGCCGATAGGACTCGTCCGGCCCCTTGCGCAGTTCGTCGAACCCACCGGCAGCCGCCCTGTCGGCCGCCGCCACGGCCAGTGCCCCGGGGTCGGGCGGGGCCGCCGCGTTCGGCGCCGAGGCGGAGTCGTTGGGGGCGACCTGCCTGGCCGCGTTCACAGGTAATGCACAAAGTGCCGTCGCCGTGACCGTGGCGACACTTACGGTCACCGCGATCATCGCTCTGCGTTTCATACGTGTTGCTCCTTGCTGGCTTCCCCGCATGTCCGGCTCGGAGGGTCACGCCGGACACCACGCCGCCGGGGAACACCCGGGCGGCGGGCAGCATGGGGATGGGGGGTAGAAAGGATGAGGTTTTCACCCTGTTACGCCAGACGGTAGGTACTGGGTCGCCACCGAAAAATCCGTTGCCACATCCGTAGCTCCGCCACAGAAACTACGTACCGCGACCGTGAGCCGAGCGGGCGCAGGCCACCCCGCCGAATGCGAGCGCCCTGCCCGGGAGCCCGCCGGGGCCAGGGAAAAGGGCGATGACGTGCTCCGACCGCCTTCGGGCCCGGTCCGCGACCGCCATCCCGCCGGACGACCATTGCGCGGAGTTATGGGGGTCTATTGGGTACAAACGATACGGCGTGCGTGCGAGCTTTGGATCAGCCCCGCCTGCCCGGTCCGGCCGATCACCGGCGAATCTGACATCGCCGACGCCACTCGCCGGTGCCGTGGTCCCGGTCAGGCGTGCCGCCCCCCAAGGCTAAGGAGACCACCGTGGACGCCGAAGACCACACCGCCGAGAACCTCGACGAGGAACACCGCAACCAGGGCATCAGCCGTAAGACCCTGTTGAAGGCCGCTCTCGTCGGTGCCCCGATCCCACTGCTGATGGGCCAGGTCCCCGCCCTGGCCCGCGACGCGCGGCAGGAGGGCAGGCTGCTCGACGCCACGCCGTTCTGCGGCAGCGGCGACCCCGCGACCATCGCGCAGACCGAGGGCCCCTACTTCAAGCCCAACTCACCGCTGCGCAGCACGCTGCCCGGTTCGGGCACCGCGCTGACCGTCAGCGGGTTCGTCTTCAACCGCTCCTGCCAGCCGGTCGCCAACGCGCTGCTGGACTTCTGGCAGGCCGATAACGCGGGCAACTACGACAACAGCGGCTTCACCTTCCGCGGGCACCAGTTCACCGACGCCCAGGGCGCCTACAGGCTCACCACGATCGTGCCGGGCCTGTACCCGGGCCGCACCCGCCACATCCACGTCAAGGTACAGGCCCCCGGCAGGCCCATCCTCACCACCCAGCTGTACTTCCCGGGCGAACCCCGCAACAGCACCGACACGATCTACGACTCACGTCTGCTCATGAACGTGCGCACCGTCGGTTCCGGCAAGGAGGCGACGTTCGACTTCGTCGCCAACTTCACCGGCACTCCCAACCCCACCCCCACCCCGACCCCGACTTCGACCCCGACCTCCCCGCCCGCGGGCGAGTGGCGGGCGGGCGTTTACTACCGGGTGGGCGACCAGGTCACCTACAACGGGGTGGCCTACCGGTGCCTGGCGGCGCACACCTCCTATCCCGGGTGGGAGCCGCCGAACTACAGCTTCCTCTGGGCGCGCGTCTGACCCCGCTCCCGGATCGGTGCCCTCACTCCACAGGTGCGGAAGGCCAGTCTCCGCACCTGTTGGGCCGGCGTCGCGCGGATCACGGCGCGAGATCATGCCCGAGGCGGACGGTCACGCCCCCCTGCGGGCGATCAGGACCGCGACGCCGTCGAGGATGCGTTCGAGGCCGAAGGCGAAGGCCCGTTCCGGATCGGCGAGCGCCTGGTACTCCTGCCCGGCCGCCTGACCGACGCGGGAGGCGACGGGGAACCTGCTCCCGTCCATGACCTTGTCCAGCAGCGGGGCGTTGATCACCCACCATTCGGCGTCGGTCATCCCGCTGTCCCGCTGGACCTGCGCCATGTTCGCCTGGACCCTGGCGGCGCCCTCGACGTGGGTCAGGATCAGGGCGAGGACGGCGTCCATCTCCAGGTCGGACAGCCCGATGCCGTCGAGCGGACGCAGTTCGGCCTCGTACTTGAGCGAGGCGTTCGGGCCCAGGACGGAGCGGCCTCCGACGACGTGCAGCAGCCAGGGGTGCCGCCGGTAGAGCTCCCAGTTGCGCGCGGCGACGAACTCCAGCGCCTCCCGCCAGCCTCCCGGCCGCGAGGACGGCGCGTCCACGTCGTCGTAGAGCCGCCCGTACGCGGTGTCGACCATCAGGTCGACCAGCTCGGCCTTGCCCGGCACGTGGGTGTAGAGGGACATGGTGCCGGCCCCCAGCCGCTCGGCGACCTGGCGCATGGAGACGGCCTCCAGCCCCTCGGCGTCGGCCAGCTCGATGGCGGCGACGACGATCGACCGTATGGTCAGCCCGGACCTGCCGGGCTTTCCGTGCGCTCCCCACAGCAGAGCCAGGCTACGCGCCGGATCGACGTCGGCCCCCTTTCTTCCGCTCACGGGAACAGTCTCCAAACCTTCGTCGTTGACCCCCACTATAGTCGCTCCATACGGCGTACGGTACGCTGTACGGAAAGCTGTGGAGCGGCACGGCTCCGGAGCCACGCGGGCCGGGCCGCACGGGAAGAACGTGCGCGAAAAGGGTGAAAATGGGGGAAAGCGAGATCACGATCAGCGCGGAGGACGTGCGCAAGCACTATCCGAAGACCCCCGAGGGGACGGGCCTGAACGGGTTCGACCTCCGGGTGCGGGCGGGATCGGTGCGCGGGCTGCTCGGACCGACACGGCCGCGGCGGCCCGCGGGCTCTTCGGCACCCCCGGCTTCGGCGGCGGGTCGTGGATCACCCAGAACGCCGTGCCGATGGCGATCGCGTGGCCGGTACTGCTCATCGCGATCTTCCTGCCCCTGTCGGCGCGAAGGTACCGGAACCTGAGCAGATGAACGCCTTCCCGGCAGTTCCTTCTCCCTCCGGGGGAAAGCCAGGGGAGGCCGGGGAGGCCAGGGGAAGCCGGGGAAAGCCAGGGGAAGCCGGCGGAAGGCGGCCAGGAGCACCACGGCCCGCGGCACCCGGAGGCGTCGCGGGCCGTGGTCCGTCGTGACTCGGAGACGCCCGAGCCCGCGACGCCGTCGTCAGGCGTCGCGATCAGCAGGGGCGCTCGTAGACGATCTCGCCGTCGAGGATCGTGAGATCGACAGGGATGGCGGCGAAGTCGTGCGGGTCGGCGGCGCGCAGGTCGCCGCCGAGGACGCACAGGTCGGCGATCTTGCCCACCTCGACGGTGCCCTTCCAGGACTCGGCGAAGTCCTGGCGGGCCGGGTTGCTCGTGTAGGCGCGCAGGGCCGTGGCCAGGTCCACGCACTGGTCGGGGCCGCTGACCCGGCCGGTCGCCTTGGACTCGCGCAGCATCATCGAGGCGACCGCCTGACGCCAGTTGGGCTCGGTGATCGGCGCGTCCGAGCTGGAGCAGACCGCGACCCCGGCCTCGACCGCGGAGCGGACCGGCCACTGGTACTCCGAGCGCGCCTTGCCGAGGATGTCGTCCATCATGTCGGCGGTCATCCACTTGATGCCGGGGTTCATGTTCACCGAGTAGCCGTGCGAGGCGAGCTTGGCCAGGCTGTCGGCCGAGACGAAGTCCCCGTGGATCAGGTAGTGACGGGCGTCGGGGCGCGAGTGGACCTCGTTGGCGGCGACGAAGGCGTCCACCACGGCGTCGATGCCCCGGTCACCGGTGACGTGCACGCCGAGCTGGTATCCCGCCGCGTGCGCGTGACGGATCATCTCCCGCAGCTCGGCCTCCTGAAGTGCGGCGGTCGCGCCGTGCACGCACAGCGAGCCGTATCCTCCGGCGCTGCCGTACGGCTCGTGCATCCAGGCGGTCTCGTTCGGCGGGACGCCGTCGGCGAAGATCTTCACGCCGATGACGGAGAGCCGGTCCGGGTCCACGTCGTCGGGCACGCCGAGGCCCTCCAGCCCGGCGACCAGGTCGGCCGCGGAGCCGCCGATCGCGGCGGGCAGCAGCAGGACCCTGACGCGGGCGGCCAGTTCCCCGGCGCGGGCCAGCTCGATGTAGGCCTCCAGCGACTCGGTGCTGAGCCCGCCGCCGAGGATCTGGGTGCCGCCGGGGCCGAGGCCCGGCTCGGTGTAGCTGGTGATGCCCTCGGCGTGCAGCACGGCCACGGCGGAGCGGATGGCCTCCTTGCGCTGCTCGACGGTGGCGGGCGGGATGTGGTCCTGCACGAAGGCCTGGGCGGCCTCCTTGAGGATGCCGGTCGGCTCGCCGGTGGCGTCGACGTCGACCACGCCGCCGGGGGGCGCCACGGTGTCACGGGTGATCCCGGCGATCTCCAGGGCCTTGGAGTTGACCCACAGCTGGTGCGCGGAGAAGTCGGTGAGCGCGACGGGGTGGTCGGGGGAGACCGCGTCCAGGTCGAGCCGGTGCGGGCGGCGGGCCGGGTCGGCGAGGGTCTCCTCCAGGTAGCCGAGGTCCCAGCCGAGGCCGGTGATCCACTCCCCGGCGGGGGTGGTCTCGGCGGCCCGCCGTACGACCTCAACGATGTCGGCGATGGACTTGACCGCGGGGTAGCCGACGCTGAGCGCGAAGGGCGGCCGGGTGAGACCCCAGGCGGCGCCGTGCAGGTGCGAGTCGTTGATGCCGGGCAGGAGCGTACGGCCCGCGAGGTCGATCACCCGCGTCCCGGGTCCGGCCAGCGCCTCGATCTCGGCGGTCTCGCCGACGGCGAGGATGCGTCCGTCCCGTACGGCCACCGCCCGCGCGACGGAGAAATCAGCGTCGACGGTCAGGACGTCGCCGTTGACCAGGATCAGGTCCGCTGGATGGGACATCGGGGGCCTCCAAGGGGTTGTTTGAATGAATGTATGGACCCAAATGACCCCCCGTCAATGGGGGTTTTGCAGCTCACGGCGTACAAGCCTTGCCAATGCCAACTCTCGCGGCATATCGTTTGGATCCAAATCTTTAGAACGACAGGCGGAGGCGCGGCTGTGGCCACCCCGAAGATGCTGCTGATCCTCAGCGAGAACTGGACGATGACACCGGGCGACGACCTGGCCTCCGTCGTCCGGTGGGCCCGCGAGGCGGAGGACGCCGGGTTCGACTCGGTGATGCTCAGCGAGCACGTGGTGCTGGGCCCGGACTCGGGCGCGCTGGGCGTGATGCCCAACCCCAGAGAGTACGCCCTGCCCGGCAACCAGGATCCCGCGACCTCCTGGCCGAACTCGATCGTACTGCTCAGCGCCATCGCCGCGGTGACCAGTCGGATCCGGCTGGTCGCCGGGGCGATCCTGGCCCCGCTGCGCCACCCGCTGCTGCTGGCCAAGGAGATGGCCACGCTGGACCGGCTCAGCGAGGGCCGCCTGGTCGTGCTCCCCACGGTGAGCTGGAGCCGCGACGAGTACGCCGCCCTCGGCGTGCCGTTCGACAGGCGCGGCAAGCTCCTCGACGAGCACCTGGCCGCCTGGGAGCTGCTCTGGAAGGAGTCTCCCGCGACCTTCGACGGCGAGTTCTACCCCTTCCAGGACGCCTACCTGGAGCCCAAGCCCTTCCGTCCCGGCGGCCCGACCCTCTGGTTCGGCGGCCAGACCCTGCACGGCCCGCTGCTGCGGCGCCTGGTCCGTTACGGGCACGGCTTCAACCCGCTCGGCCGCCCGAAGCCCGAGGAGCTCGACCTGCTGGCCGCCGCGATGCGCGAGGCCGGAAGGGACATCTCGGAGCTGGAGATGATCGGCGGCACCCGCGCGATCTTCCCCGACAACGACTCGGTCGCCGACCTCGACCAGGCGCTGTCGACCATCCCCGACCAGATGGCCCAGGGCTTCGACACCTTCTGCATCAAGCCCTCCCAGTTCACCGACGACCCGCACGACGTCGCGGCCTTCTGCCGCCGTGTGATGACCCGCGTCGAGTCCCTCACCAGCTAAGGAGACGCATGGACACCCTGCGCAACGTGATCGGCGGGGAGAGCCGGGACCCCGCCTCCGGCGAGTGGATGGAGCTCGTCGACCCGGCCACCGAGAAGGTGTACGGCCGGGCCCCGCGCTCGTCCGCCGAGGACGTCGCCGCGGCGGTCACGGCGGCCTCCGAGGCGTCCGTCACGTGGCGGCGGAGCACCCCGGCCCGGCGGCAGGAGCTGCTGCTGGAGCTCGCCCGCCTGATGGAGGAGAACCTCGACGCGCTGACCGACGCCGAGGTCCGCGCCACCGGCAAGCCCAGGGGCACGACCCGCCGCGTCGACGTCGGCGGGTCCGTCGACGCCGTCCGCTACTTCGCCGGGGCCGCCCGGGTCCTCGAAGGCCTCGGCGCCACCGAGTACGCCGAGGGGCACACCTCGTTCGTACGGCGCGAGCCCATCGGCGTGGTCGCCCAGGTGACCCCGTGGAACTACCCGCTGATGATGGCCGCGTGGAAGATCGGCCCGGCCCTGGCCGCCGGCAACACGCTGGTCATCAAGCCCGCCGACAGCACCCCCGGCTCGACCGTGCTGCTCGGCGAGCTGTGCGCGAGGGTGTTCCCCCCGGGGGTCGTCAACGTCGTCTGCGGCGACCGCGACACCGGGCGGGCGCTCGTCGAGCACCCGGGCGTGGAGATGGTGGCCATCACCGGTTCGACCCGCGCCGGGATGGAGGTCATGAAGTCGGCCGCCGAGGACCTCAAGGACGTCCACCTGGAGCTGGGCGGCAAGGCCCCCGCGGTGGTCTTCGCCGACGTCGACGTCGCCGCCACCGCGCGCTCGGTCGCCGAGGCCGCGTTCTTCAACACCGGCCAGGACTGCACGGCCGTCACCCGCGTGCTGGTCGAGGAGGGCGTCCACGAGGAGTTCACCGCGGCGCTCGCCGAGGCCGCGGACGCGCTGACCGTCGGCGCCCCGGACGAGGAGGGCGTCTTCCTCGGCCCCTCCAACAACGCCGCCCAGGCCGAGCGGGTCGCCTCCTTCATCGCGGGACTTCCCGGGCACGCCCGCGTCGTCACCGGCGGGCGCCGTCTCGACCGGCCCGGCTACTTCTTCGCCCCGACCGTGGTCGCCGGGGTGCGGCAGGACGACGAGATCGTGCAGCAGGAGGTCTTCGGACCGGTCGTGACCGTCCAGTCCTTCGCCTCCGAGGAGGAGGCGATCGAGCTGGCCAACGGCGTCGACTACGCCCTGGCCTCCAGCGTCTGGACCCGTGACACGGGCCGCGCCATGCGGCTGACCGCGGCCCTGGACTTCGGCGCGGTGTGGGTCAACTGCCACCAGGTGATCATTCCGGAGCTGCCGCACGGCGGCTTCAAGCACTCCGGCACCGGCAAGGACCTGTCGCGGTACGGCTTCGACGCCTACACGCGGATCAAGCACGTGATGATCAGTCACTCCTGAACGCGGGAAAGCCCGCCTCGTCCCGCCTCACCGCGCCGCACCGCGAGAGGAGGCGAGCCGAGACGGGCGGCTCCCAAAAGGCCGCGATCGGTCCGTACGGACGATCGCGGCCTTTGTAGTTCAGCGGGCCGTAGACGACCCCCCACAAGCCGTCACAGGCTCTCCTGCGCCCACCCCGGGCGGTGGCTCACCCCACCGCCCGGGACGAGTGACTCAGGGTCCTTCCGGGTTCACCACGTCGGCGTCGACCCAGAAGGGAGCGAGGAGCTCGCGCAGACGCTCGGCACCGACGGTGTCGAGCAGCTCCAGCGCGGCGACGTTGTCGACCAGCTGCTGCATCCGGGTCGCCCCGAACAGCACCGTGCTGACCGACGGGTGCGTCAGCGTGAAGGCGACGCACAGCTGAGCCGGGGACACGCCCAGCTCGGCCGCGACCGCCGAGATCCCGTCCGACGCCTCGATGATCCGCTCGCGGATGCCACC
Organism: Streptosporangium sp. NPDC051022; assembly: GCF_040683035.1. Lineage (NCBI taxonomy): Bacteria > Bacillati > Actinomycetota > Actinomycetes > Streptosporangiales > Streptosporangiaceae > Streptosporangium > Streptosporangium sp. NPDC051022. Next base: position 15,179 of record NZ_JBFBCF010000009.1, read on the forward strand.
CGGGTCACGGCCGATCTCGCGCGCGGGGTTCTTGTTGCCCGCGAGGATGCCCCCCTCGAGGACGTCCGAGGCCTGCATCGTGATGCCCTCGGCGAACACCTGCGCGAACGGGGCCCCGTCCGGGATCGACCTGCGGCACGGGCTGTACTTCAGCTGTGCCATCTGCGGCCCGGGCGAGCCCGCCTTGATGGCGTGGTCGCGGATGGTCTTGATCGCGGTCGCCGACCAGTTGTTCACGCCCCAGCAGCCGATGATCCCGTCGACCTCCAGCTCCGCGAGGTCGACGGCGAGCCTGTTCAGGTCGAGGTCGTCGCGGCGGATGTCGCCGAGGACGACGATGTCCGCCCGGTCGGTCCCGACCCGGAACAGGGCGCGCTCCAGCTGCTCCCGTAGCGACATCTCCGGGTACGGCTCCAGCCACAGCTTCGCCGACAGGAGGTAGTCCTCCCTGGCGATCCCCGCCGCCCGCACGATCGCCGAGAACAGCACGTCCGTGAAGACCGGCGGGTGGCCCGGGAACCCGTAGACGCCGACGTCGAACAGGTTGATGCCCAGGTCAACGGCGTGCCGGACCATGGCGACCGAGTCCTCGAAGGCCATCCGGTCATAGGTGTGCCAGGACCCCAGTGACAGGACGGAGACGTCGGGACCGTGGGTCCCGACCCTGCGGAGGGGAACCACCTTCTTGGGCGTGGACATCGAACTCCTCGCTGATATGTGAATGGCTGTTAGGGAAGCCACGGGTGGACGACGGCCTTGACCTGCTCCAGCCGCGACATGGACTCGATGGCGGCCGACGCCCCGCTGAGCCCGACGGGCTCGCTGAACAGCTCGTCCCAGGCGAAACGGGACTGGAACCTGCGCAGGAACTCGATCGAGTCGTAGTAGTCGCCGATGTCGCCGTTGAGCGACCCCAGCACGTTCAGCTCCTTGCCCATGACCGTGCCCAGCGAGATCGGGTCGGGGCGGGGGCCCGTGCTGCCGACGATGACGAACGTACCGCCCCACGCGGCCAGATCCACGGCCTCGGCGCCCACGCCGGGCGCGCCCGCCAGGTCCAGCACGAGGTCGGCGCCCCGGCCGCCGGTCGCCTCCATGACGGTGGCGCGGCGGCTGTCGGCGTCGCCGTCCAGGCCGATCGTGACGTCGGCGCCGAAGCGCTTGGCCAGTTCGAGCCGGGAGTCGGGCGCTCCGACGGTGATGACCTTACCCGCGCCCGACACGCTGGCGACCGCGGTGGCGACGATGCCGAGCGCGCCGGCTCCCTGCACGAGGACGTTCGCCCCGGGGCGGACGCCTCCCGCGCGGTCGAAGGCGTGCAGGACCGTCTTGACGGCGCAGCCCGCGCTGGCCGCCCAGGTGTCCTTGACGTCCTCGGGGAGGATGTACTTCTGGGCGGTCGGCGTGACGTAGTCGTACTCGGCGAGACCGGCGGTCGAGTAGGGCCAGTTGTCGGACCGCTGCATGAACCCGTAGCCCCGGTTGGAGCAGGCCACGGGGTTGCCGATCACCGTACAGCCGTAGCAGTGGCCGCAGGTGGACTCCGACCAGCCGATCCGGTCGCCGACGCCCAGGGGGCGGCCCAGGGCGTCGACGGTGCCGGACCCGACCGCCACGACCGTTCCGATCATCTCGTGGCCGAGCACCATCGGGAGCATGCCGGGGAACGACATGGCACCACTCCAGATGTGCACGTCCGTCGCGCACAGCGTGGCGCAGTCGACCTTGACGATCGCGGCGCCGGGCTCGCACTCCCCGGGGAGCGGAAGCTCCTCCAGGACGAGCGGCTCTCCGTGGGCACGCAGGACGGCGGCCCGCGTAGATGTTGGAACTGACATGCGATGCTCTCCGATTGATTCGCTATCTGCTGTGGGCGGTGTCCCAGACCTCGTTACGGCTGCGCCACCACAGCAGCACCAGGATCACGAGGAAGGGGACCACTCCCCGGTACTGCTGGATCTCGTCCAGAGAGGCGGCGAAGCCCTCCAGGAGACCCATGAGCACGCCGCCCAGGAGGGTCAGGGGCAGGCTCCTGAAGGAGCCGACCATCGCCACGGCCAGGGCCGTGGTGACGAGCCCGCTCAGCGTGGAGAAGTCTCCACCGAGACGCGGCGCCACCAGCAGGATCACCAGCGTGCTGATCGCCCCGATGCCGACCCAGACGGCGATGGCCAGCCGGGGCGCCGGGATGCCGACCACCTGGGCGGTGGCCGGACGCTCCGACAGGGCCTGCAGGCGCAGGCCGACGTGCGTCCGGCTCAGCAGCAGCCCGACGCCCACGGTGATGAGCACCGCGAAGGCGAGCGAGACCAGTACCGACTGGGGCACCACGACGTCGCCCAGGGTGAAGGCGGGTGCGTCGAACACGGTCGGGAAGCGCCTGGCTCCCGTCGACGTGCTGCCGAACAGGCGCAGGCCGATCGCCCCGATGGCCACGAAGAGGGCCACGGTGACGGCGGCCTTGGTGCGCTCGTCGTGCTCACCGAACCAGCGGACGAGCCCGGCGCCGATCAGGCCGGACAGCAGCGCGCTCGCCACGACGCCGATGACCAGCGCGACCGGCCAGGGCAGCCCCGCGTCCATCAGCGACACCATGATGAAGGCACCCATCGTGCCCACACCCGCCATGGCGAAGTTGACCACGGCGACGAGCCGGTAGGTCAGCACGACACACAGGCCGAGCAGGGCGTAGACGCCACCGCTTGTCAGACCCGCGACCACTGAATTCAACATCGGACACCCACCTCCTGGGGCTCCTTAAAGATCAGTTCTTGCCGGGGACGATGAAGCCCTCGGGAAGAACCTTCCACTTGCCGGCCTCGACCTTGACGAACCGGCTGCCCTGGATCGGGCTGTGGGCCTCACCCGGGCCGAAGACCCAGGGGGTACCGACCATCGGGTAGTCGATCGGCTTCATGTTCTTGAAGGCCTCGGTGACGGACTCGCGGGTGATGTCACCCTTGATGCCCTTGAGGACCTGGACGAACAGGTCCGCCGCCATGACGCCGCCCTGGCTGAACGCCGTCTTCTGGATCTTGTTCTCGTCGATGATCTTCGCCCAGCGCTCGTTGCCGGGGAGGGTCTCGTCGGTGTAGGGCTGCCACTCGGTGCCCGCGTAGACGTTGAGGCCGTCCGGGATGGCCTGGGCGTTGGCGTCGGTGTAGCTGTTGGCGGCCACGATGAAGTCGATGTCCTGCATGCCCTGGGTCTTGGCCTGGGCGAACCACGGGCCGACCGTGGCGTTGTACAGGATCGCCTGGCAGCCGGCGGCCTTGGCCTTCACCAGGTACGGGGTGGGGTCACCCTGCCCGACCGAGGTGTCCTTGACCGTGAGCTGCTTGCCCGTGATGTCGGTCCACTCCTTGATGGCGGCGTCGATGCCGCCACCGCTGCCCGGAAGCACGGTGTAGTACATGCACACCTTGTCGTGCTTGAGGGTCTCGGACGCGTAGTAGAGCATCGCGGTGATCAGCTTGAACGGACCCGGGTTGACCGGGGCGATGTTCGGGCTGGTGAAGCAGGCGGGGTCGACGCCGATGGCCGGCATCGAGATGATCCCGGAGTTGCTGTAGGTCGCGCGGTTGAGACCGCAGTCGACCGCGCTGGAGGAGCCGACGAGCGCGACGACCTTCTCGGACTCGAGCAGGTCCAGCGCGGCCTCGGTGGACCGCTGCGGGTTCATCGCGTCGTCCTTGCTGACGAGCTCGATCTGGCGGCCGTTGATGCCACCCGCCTTGTTGACCTCGTCGAAGACGGCCTTGACGGCCTGGGGAACCTCGGGCGTCTGGAACAGGCCGGTCACACCGTTGATCGCACCGACCTTGATCGATCCCTTGCCGGAACCGCCGTCGTCGGAACAACCGGTGGCGGCCAGGGCCAGGGCTGCGACAGCCGTGACGCTTATGAGGGAACGCTTCATTACTGCACTTCCTTGGGGCTGGGGGAAGAGGGGGGGTGGGGGGATAGTAGGGACTTAAACCAGGGGAACGTCGGCAGTGCCGAGGTAGGCGGCCATGACGGCCGGGTCGTCGAGCACTTCCTGCGTGGATCCGGACGCGATGACGTGTCCGAAGTCGAGAACGGTCACCTGCGCGCACGCCGCGCGGACCAGCTCCATGTCGTGTTCGACGAGGAGGATGGAAACTCCGAAACGGGCGGGCACCTCGGCGAGCCTACGGCCAAGCTTGAGCGACTCCGCAGCCGACTGTCCCGCGGCGGGCTCGTCGAGCAGGGCGACCTTGGGCTTCGCCGCGATCGCGGCCGCCACGTCGAGCAGACGGCGGCTGCCGACGTCGACGATGGAGACCGGGACGTCTCCGGGCGGGCACCCGAAGAATTCGAGCAGCTCGTCGGCCTCCTGCTTGGAGAGCTTCCGGTTCGCGCCGATCGCCAGATACTCGTACTGGGTCAGCTCGGGGGCGATCACCGTGGTCTGGAAGGTGCGCCGCAGGCCCTTGCTCGCCCGCACGCTCGGGCTGAGCCTGTCGATCGACCTGCCCTGCAGCTCGACCGTGCCCTCGTAGCCGGGGATGAAGCCGCTGACCGAGGCGATGAAGGTGGACTTGCCCGCGCCGTTGGGGCCGATGAGGCCCACGACACCGCCGGAGGGGACGGTGAGGTCGATCCCGTCGAGCGCCACGACCTCGCCGTAGCGCACGGTGAGGCCCCGCACGCTGAGGGCGGGCTCGCCGCTCGCGGGGGCGGGCGACGGCACGAGGGGGGCGGCCGGGAGCTCGGCGTCCTCGGGCTTGTCCTTGATGCTTTCGAGCAGCTTACGGGCCTCGCGCTCCCGCTTACGGGCGCGGGTGAAGTCGGTCTGGCTGACGCCGCTGCGCAGGGCGAAGATCGCCGACAGGCCGAACAGGATGCCGCCGAGGTCCTGGGGCAGCTTGAGCTTCTCCAGGATCGTCGCCATCACCGCACCGAAGATACCGCCCATGAAGGCGCCCTCGGGGTTGTGCGGGCCGATGAGGATGGCCACCGCGAAGAGCGCGAGCGACTGGCCCATCGCGAAGTTGCTGGAGACCACCAGGCCGAGCTGGCCCGCCATCAGACCGCCGCCGATGCCGGCGATGAAGGCGCTGATCGCGAACGCGGCGAGCTTGCTGCGCGCCACCGAGATGCCGTGCGCGGCGGCGGCCCGCTCCGAGTAGCGGATCTCCAGCCAGGACATGCCGAGCCGGGTCCGGTTGAACAGGGCCAGCCCGATGGCCAGGATCATGAAGACGACGACGACCAGGACGAAGTATCCGCCGTTGGTGGCGAACATGCTCGGCCGCTGCAGCGTCTTCAGCTCGGAGGTGCCGGGGAACTGGTTGGAGTTGAGCACGATGTCCGTGGCGACCGCGAAGCCGAAGGTGACGACGGCGAGGTTCACACCGCGGATGCGCAGGGCGGGAAGGCCGATGGCGACACCGACGGGAACGGCCGCCAGACCGCCGATGACCAGCCAGACGATGAAGCCGCCCGGCGCGTCGGCCAGGTTCAGCCTGAGCACCACCCAGGCGCCGATCGCCGCGAAGGACATCTGACACAGGGACATGACGCCGGCCCGGCCGACGATCACACCGTAGCTCTGCATGATCACCGAGCTGACCACCGCGGTGATCGCCAGGTAGACCCAGTACGGCGGGAGCAGGTTCGGCACGATCACGCAGGCCGCCGCGGCGGCGGCCAGGGCGATCCCCCACGAACGCGTATTGATCATGTTCACCGGTTCTCGCCCCCAGCCTCGACAGCGGCGTCCGTGGGCATGGCGCCGAAATAGAACTCGTGCAGCCGCTCGGAGTCGCCCCTGATCTCGTCGCACTGGCCGTCGAACACGACCCGGCCCTTGCGCAGCACGTAGGCGTTGGCGCCGATCTCCAGCGCCAGGTTCGCGAACTGCTCGATGAGCAGGACCGCGATGCCCAGGCCGACCAGGTCCTTGACCGCGTGCATGAGGCGGCGGACCACCACGGGCGCCAGGCCCAGTGACATCTCGTCGATCAGTATGATCTTGGGGTCGGAGATCAGCGCGCGCCCGAGCACGAGCATCTGCTGCTCACCGCCGGACAGGTGTCCCGCCTGGAGCGTGCGGCGCTTCTTCAGCTCGGGGAAGAGCTCGTAGACCGTCGACATGTCTCCGGCACCGGAGCGGGAGACGAGCAGGTTCTGCTCGACGGTCAGGGTGCGGAACACCGTCCGCGCCTGCTCGACGTATCCCAGGCCCGCCTGGGAGCGCTTGTAGGTGGGGATTTTCTCGATCGGAGTGCCCGCGAGCTGGATCGTTCCCGAGGTCACGGGGGCCAGCCCGGCGATGCCGTCCATCAGAGTGGTCTTGCCCGCGCCGTTGGCGCCCAGTACCACGGTGACGGTGCCGGGGGCGACGCTGAGGGAGACGTTGTGGACGATCGGGGCCTCGCCCCGGTTGATGCTGACGTCCTTCAGGGAGAGGACTTCGCCGCTCATTGAGCGTCCTTCGCGTAGGCGGACCGCAGCGCGTCGATGACGCACTTGCTCACACCGCTGATCTCGGCCAGCTCCACGGCCAGGGGCCCGAAGAAACCGTGGATCATGCCCTCGAAGACGACGAGCTCGACCTGGTTGTCGGCGCTCTTGAGCGCCTCGGCGTAGTCGGCGCCCTCGTCGCGGAGCACGTCGTACTCGGCCTCGATGATCAGCGCGGGCGCGAGACCCGACAGGTCCTTCGCGCGCAGCGGCAGGAGATAGGGATTGTCGACGTCACTTGCGTCGCGGGGGTACTGGGTGAAGAACCAGTCCATGCCTTCCTTGGAGAGGAAGTACCCCTCGGTGAAGTCACGGTAGGAGGCTCGCCCGTCGTCGGGGTGACCCAGGACGGGCGAGACGAGCACCTGCAGAGCCAGCTTCGGGCCGTTGAGGTCACGGGCCTTCAACGCGGCGACGGCGGCCAGGTTGCCGCCCGCGCTCTCACCGCCGACGGCGATGCGCGACGGGTCGGCCGAGAGCCGCTCGGCGTTGTCGTGGACCCAGAGGACCGCGGCGTAGGTGTCATCCGTCGCCGCGGGGAAGGGGTTCTCCGGCGCGAGCCGGTAGTCAACGGAGACGACCACGGCACCGGCACCGGCACAGACGGCCCGGCAGGCGACCTCGTTCTCGTCGAGACCGCCGATGGTCCATCCGCCGCCGTGGAACCAGACCAGGGCGGGGAAGGGGCCCTCGCCCTCGGGGGTGTAGACCCGGACGGGAACGTCCCCCGCGGGTCCGGGGAACGCGGTGTCGACGACGCCGCCGACCGGCTGGAGATCGTCCGGCAGGGTCCAAGCAAGGCGGAATCCCTCGCGCATCGCCGCCACGTCAAGCTGGGGGGCCTCGCCCTGGTCCTGAACTCCGTTGCGGTCGACTATTCTCTGCGCCTCGGGATGCAGGGGCATGGGGTTACCTCCGGGGGCCCGAGTGCCGTCCTGAGGTTCAGGCACTCGCAAATCGTATCCGATTCCATGTACGTTATGCGGGTCCAAATGACGTGTCTAGTGTGATGGTGAAATGTTGCCTAACGATTCGAGGCATGGCGCCGCTCCGGCGGACGTGGTCATGACCGGCGGCAAGGTGCACATCGTCGATGCCGCCGACACTTTGGCGGAGTCGATCGCGATCACCGGCGGCCGGATCGCCAGGGTAGGAACAGAAGATGAAATTTCATCTCTGATCGGCCCCGGCACCCGCGTCATCCCGCTGCGTGGAAGATCGGTCCTCCCGGGGATCAACGACTCCCACCTCCACGGCGTGTGGCTCGGCCAGATGTGGCCGTCCCTGCTGATGGACCAGATGGCCGCCGGGCACCACGGGGGCGAGCCCCCCGCACGGCTGGACACCCGCGAGGCGAGGCGGGGCGCCATTCTGCGCACGGCTGAACTGCTCTCCTCACTCGGGATCACGAGCTACACCGAACCGGGCCTCGGCCCCGGAGAGGACGACGGGCCGAGCGGCTGCTTCGGATCGGCGGCGCTGCGCGACTACGCCGACCTCGCGGCCGAGGGACGCCTCAACGCCCGCGTGACCGCCCTCATGCTGTTCGGCGAGCTCGACGGCGCGAGCTCCCTGTCCGGAGTGCTGGACGGGCTGCGCGACTTCGTGCCGCCCGCCGACGTGCCGGGCTGGTTCCGCGTCGCGGGAGTGAAGATCTTCGGCGACGGCATCCCGCCGATGCGCAACGCCTGGATGGACGAGCCGTACACCGACGGCACGTACGGGGGCCTGCTGATCGAGGGAGACTCCGAGGCCGAGCGCGAGGCCGCCCTCATCGCGATGATCGACGCGGCGCACGCGGCCGGACACCAGGTCGCCGTGCACGCGACCGGCAGCAGGACGACCAGGACGGTGGCGAACGCCTTCGGCGCGGCCGCCGCCCGGGACGGCCGTGACGCCAGGCACTACATCATCCACGGCGACGTGATCTCCTCCGCGACCCTGGCGACGATGGCGGCTGCCGGCGTCGGCCTCAACACCCAGGTCGGAATCCCTGTCGCGACTGAGCATATGGTGCTGGACGCACTGGGTGAGGACATCCTCCCCCAGACGTGGCCGACCCGTGACGCACTGGACGCGGGCGTCAAGCTCTGCCTCAGCTCGGACTCGCCCGTGCTCACCCCGGACTGGCGGGTCGGAGTCGCCGCGGCGGTGACCCGGCGCGGCCTGGACGGCGGCGTGCGCGGAGCCGCCCAGCGGCTGGCCGTCACCGAGGCCCTGCGCGCCTACACGATCACCGCCGCCTGGCAGGACGGGGCGGAGTCCTGGAAGGGCTCGCTGGAGGCCGGGAAGGTCGCCGACCTGTGCGTCCTCGAGGCGGACCTGCTGGACGTCGAGCCGGACGCCCTGCCCCAGGTCCCGATCGCCCTGACCATGGTCGACGGCCGCGTCGTCCACGAGCTCTGAGAGGTCACCGAGCGTCCCGGCGACCGCCGGAGCGGAACCCGGAACAGAACAAGGCCCGGCACGGCCGTCAAAGCCGTGCCGGGCCTTTCCGTGCCGTCCCCGACGTCACGGGCCCCCGCCCCCCACGGGCGGTTCTGTGCCGGTCTCCCCGGCCTCCCGGCGGCGGCCGTACGCCCGCGGCGCACACAGCGCACACGACGCACACAGCGCACACACGGTGCACACCGTGCCGCCCGCGGCGCACGGCCGCCTCACGCGCGTCGTGCCCGCGACGCGCGCCGTACCGGAAGAATCACGACGTACCGGCCCGCACGCCGTCGGGCCGGCACGTCGCCACAGAGACGCCCCCCGCGTCTCAGGCCTTGTCCGGCGCGTCGGTCCCCCACGACGCGTCGGGGTTCACCACGCCCTTGTCGATCCAGAGTCCCTCGACCGCCGGGCGCAGCTCGGCGCCGTGACGCTCCAGGAGTTCGAGCGCGCCCAGGTTGTCGTCGAGCTGCTGACGGCTGCTGGCGCCGAAGAGCACGTTCGCCGCGGCGGGGTGGGTCAGGGTGAAGGCGATCGCGAGCTGGGCCGGGGTGGCCCCGAAGCTCTCGGCGACCCGCTTGACCTCGGGGTACGACTCGCGGATCCGGTCGCGGATGCCACCCGGGTCGGCGCCGATCTTGCGCTGCGGGTTCAGCTTGCCGGCGAGGATCCCGCCCTCGAAGACGTCGGAGGCCTGCAGCCCCAGCCCGCCCTCGGTGAACAGCCGCCCGTACGGCTCGCCGTCCGGCACCGAACGCCGGGCGAGGCTGTACTTGAGCTGGGCGAAGGACGGCGGCTCCATGCCCTCGGCGATGGCGAAGTCCCGCGCGAACCACAGGTCGGCGGCCGACCAGTTGTTCACGCCCCACGTCTCGAAGCGCCCGGCCCTGACCAGCTCGGCCACGTCGGTGACGACGGCGCGGATGTCCAGCTCGCCGAAGAAGTCCCCGACGACGACGGAGTCGGCCCGGTCGGTCCCGATGCGCGACAGCGAGGTCTCCATCTGCTCGGCGAAGGAGGACTGGGGATACTCCCAGAGCCAGAGCTTGCCGCACAGGAGGTAGTCCTCCCTGGCGACGCCCGCCTCGACGACGGCCTTGCCGAAGATGATGTCGGTGACGGCGTTCTCCGCGTGCGGCCCGAAGTTGTAGTGGGCCACGTCGAAGAGGTTGACACCCCGGTCGACCGCGTATCTGATCAGGGCGACCGCGTCGTCCGTCGACATGCGGTCCCATGTGTTCCACGACCCCAGGCCGAAGACGGGCACCAGGGGGCCGCGTTCACCGAGACGACGCCGGGGGACCTGACCTGAGAACTCCACCGCGAACCTCCGATGACGTTGTGCGCGACCCCTGGCCGCTGCCTGGTGAATCGTATAGTATTCCCAATATTGTTTGGAATCAAAGGAGCGCATCGCATGTCGCCTCACCCGGACAGCACCCAGTCCGCGAGCCCCTCGAAGATCGTGGACGTGGCCATCGGCTATATGGCGGCCAAGCAGCTCTTCGCCGCCAGTGAAGCGGGGCTGTTCGCCGCGCTGGCGGAAGGGCCCGCGACGGTCGCCGAGATCTCCGCCCGCACCGGCCTTCCCGAGCGCACCGCCCGGATCCTCGCCGACGCGATGTCGAGCCTCGACCTTCTGACCCGTACCGACGGTACGTACGCCAACTCGCCCTCCACCGCACGTTACCTCGCCGGCTCGGGTGACGACGTCGATCTGCGTGCTTTCCTGGCCTTCCTCGACGCCATCAGCTACGGCCACTGGCTCGGTTTCGGCGAGACCTCCCGTACCGCCAAGCCCGCCGACCTGGACCTGTCCGGCGAGCGCCTGGCCCCCTTCATGAGCGGCGTGATGACCTACAACGCGCTGCACGCCAAGATGCTCGCCGAGAACTTCGACTTCTCCCCCTACAAGCGCGTCCTGGACTTCGGCGGCCTGTCCGTCTCCTTCCTGGGCGAGGCCCTGGCGGCCAACCCGGCGCTGCAGGGCACCTTCTTCTCCGGCGGCCCGCTCGTCGAGGCGGCCAGGGGCGTGCTGGCCGAGGCCGGCCTGAGCGACCGCGTCGAGATCGTCGAGGGCGACATCCTCGAGGGTGACATCCCCACCGGCTTCGACCTGGTGTTCCTGGAGCACGTGGCGCACCGCTACGACGACGAGCAGAACAGGCTCATCGCCAAGCGGGCCCGCGAGGCCGCCGCCCCCGGCGCCAAGCTGCTGCTGCTCGACTTCTTCCTCGACTCCGACGACAAGCAGCGCACCATCGACGCGCTCCACGCCGGTGAGTACCTCGTGATCGACGGCACCATTGTCTACCCCGAGGACCAGGTCCGCGGCTGGCTCACGGAGGCCGGCTGGGAGCCCGTCGAGACCCGCGCGCTGCCAGGCAGCCCGCGCATCATCATCGCGGAAGCCCGATGAGCACCGCGGGACGCGTCGTCCTCGTCACGGGCGCCGCGAGCGGGATCGGCAGGGCCGTCGCCGAGGCGTTCACCGCCGCCGGTGACCGGGTCGTGGTCGCCGACGTCAACCGCCCCGCCGCCGACGAGGTCGCCGCCGAACTGGGCGCGCTGGCCGTCACCCTGGACGTGACCGACGCCGAATCGGTCGCCGCCGCGGTCGACGAGGTGGCCGAGAAGCTCGGCCCGGTCGACGTCCTGGTCAACAACGCCGGGCTCGTCGCGGGCGGCGGCCTCCTCGTCGACCTCCCCTTCGAGGTCTTCGACAAGGTGGTCTCGGTCAACCTGCGCGGCACCTTCACGGTCACGAAGACCGTCGCCGCCCAGATGATCAAGGCGGACAACAAGGGCGTCATCGTCAACATCAGCTCGATCGGCGCCCGCCAGCCGACCCCCGGCATGGGGCACTACGAGGCCACCAAGGCCGCCGTGGACGCCCTCACCCGGACCGGCGCCGTCGAACTGGCCCCGCACGGCATCCGCGTCAACGGCGTGGCGCCCGGCCCGGTGCACACCCCGATGACGGCCGGCCTGATGGAGAACCCGGAGGCCCGGGAGGCCTGGGAGTCCCGCATCCCCCTCCGGAAGATCGCCACCACCGCGGACATCACGCCGCTGGTGCTGTTCCTCGCCTCCGCCTCGGCCGGTCACATCACCGGCACCGTGGTCCAGGTGGACGGCGGCCAGCTGCTGGTGTGACTCGAAGACGACACAGCCCGGCATGCCGTGGGGGCGTGCCGGGCTGTGTTCTTGCAAGGTGTTCTTGCGAGGTGTTCTTGCGAGGTCTCCCTCGTGTCGCCGAAGACGGCGTGGATCAGAGCGGATCAGACATGGGCGTTGTGCAGGGCCTCTGCTGTGGCGATCTTGTGAGCGCAGGCCACCCGTTCGATCTCGGCCGCCTCGGCGCCCATCGCGATCAGGTCCAGCATGTGCTCGTGTTCGACCACCGAACGGCGCGCCCGCCCCGGAACGTAGGTGAAGGTCGAGCGTCGCATGTGGTCGAGCCGCGCCCACTCCGACTCCAGTAAATTCGCCAGGTGGTCGTCCGGGCAGTACTGGTAGATCGAGAAGTGGAACTGCCGGTTGAGCGCGGTGAAGGAGGTCGGGTCGAACTCCTCCAGCGCCTCGACCATGCGCGCGTTGATCTCCCTCGACGCCTCGATCTGCTCGGGCGTCATGAGGGGGGACGAGATCGCGGTCGCGTATCCCTCCAGGCGGGCCAGGACGTTGAGCGTGTGCTCGACCTGGGTCGAGTCGAAGACGGCCACGCGCGCGCCGATGTTGCGCACGACCTCGACGAGTCCCTCGGACTGCAGCCGCCGTACGGCCTCGCGCAGGGGGATCGTGCTGACCCCGGTCTCCCTGGCGAGCTGGTCCATCACCAGCCGGTAACCCGGCCCGTAGGTGCCGTCAAGGATTCGCGAACGTAACAGTCCGTAGCTGATCTCAGCCTTCGACTCCTTGGCTTTGGCGGGCTTCTTGACGACTCTCACCGGTGTCCCCTCATCCTCGGCCATCGGCCGTTGCCTGGGCCGGTGACCGTCCCCAGGACGGTCACTGTCCCAGGGCCCTCACGACGGTGCCGCGGAACTCGGCACCGGTGAGCACGCCGAAGTGATCGCCCGGGACGGTGACCAGCTCCGCTCCACCCACCAGATCGACGATACGCTCGATTCCTTGCGTCATCATGTCGTCCTGCCCGACCACGAAGACCGGCGGGGTCGTCCCCGGCCACGCCTTCGGCTCGAACGGGGTGCCGGCCAGTCCCTCGACGACCAGCGCGAGGCCGGGGGCCCGCTCCGGACCGCGGGAGCCGACCAGACCGGCGATCATCCCGGTGAAGGGATCCTCGGGCTGAACACCCTCGGCGACCGCCTTGTGGAGGGCGGCGACGTCCACCATGGTGAACGGCTCGACGGGGCTGAGGCCGCCGAGGACGGCCCTGCGCACGCGGCCCGGGGCCGCCTCGGCGACCGCCCAGGCGAGCCTGGCGCCCATCGAGTAACCCACGATGTCGAACGTCTCGACACCCGCCCCGTCCAGTACGGCGAGCACGTCCTCGGCCTGGGCCGGGGCGCCGGTCTCGGCGGCCGAGACCGGCGCGGGGCTGTCGCCGTGGCCGCGCAGGTCGACCACGACGACGGTGCGCCCGGCGTCGGTCAGCGCGGAGACGGTTCCGGGCTCGACCCAGTCGCCGTTGCCGTTGGAGGCGATGCCGTGCAGGAGGAGCACGGGCGGCAGGTCGACGGGATGGTCAGGAGAGAAAACACGAGAGGACAAGCCCTGTCGATCCTGCATCGGTGACGCACTCCTCAACAATGGTTCACATACGATTTCTTATCGTACTGTACGCCTCCGGCGAAACCGGGAGGCGCCGGTACGGCCCTCAGCCGACGACGGCCGGCAACGGGAAGTCGACGACCACCTGACCGGTGCCGCTGCTGCCGAAGTAGGGGCACAGCAGCTCGCCCTCGCCGGTGTAGTCCTGCCAGCCGAGCAGGCCGAAGAGCATGGCCGTGTCGGCCATGGCGCCCTCGCCGGTACACCGCTTGTTGTAGTCGGGGAGCATCTCCAGGAACTCGGCCGTCCTGCCCTGCGTCCACATGTCCAGGACCGCGTGGTCCACCTGACGGTTGATCTCGCTGCTGACGTCGTCGAGCATCGACTCGGCGATCGCGTTGGGGGGAAAGGCGTGCGACAGCGAGCCGCTGGCCAGGAAGGCCACCTTCCGGTCGCTGCGCCGGACGGCGCGCATCAGGGCCTCGCCGATCAGGCGGTTCTCCTCGATCGTCGAGTACATGTTGCAGCCGATCGGCAGCACCCGGATGTCGGAGTCCTTGTTCATGAAGTACATCGGCACCAGGGTGGCGTACTCCAGGCCAAGGTCGTTGTAGTTGTGGACGCGTGCCTTCTGCCCGCCCGCGACGATCTCCTCGCGGACCAGCTCGGCCAGCTCGGGGTCACCGGCGTAGTCGTAGGCCAGGTCATGGATGAAGTGCGGGAGCTCGTGGCTGACGTAGGTGGCGTGGTGCCGGTCCTTGCCGTTGAGGTGGAAGCCGATGCTGTTCAGCCAGTGGGTGTCGGCCACCAGGAAGGTGTCGGCCCCGCGCTCGTGGGCCCGCCTGCCGATCTCCTCCAGCGCCAGTTCGGCGTTCTTCCGGATGCCGAAGTGCTTGCCGGGTTGAATCGACAGCCAGATCGACGGCACGTGTGTGATCTTGGCCGCCATGACGAGTTCTCCCATCATGCCCCTCCCAGGTGTGTCCAGACGCCCTTGACCTCTGTATAGGCGTCGATGGCGTACGGTCCCATCTCCCGGCCCCAGCCACTGGCCTTGAACCCGCCCCATGTGGTCGCGGCGTCGGGAACATGGATCATGTTGATGAAGACGGCTCCCGCCCTGATCCTGGCCGCCAGACGATGGGCCGTTGACAGGTCCCTGGTCCAGATGGAGGCCGCGAGGCCGTACTCCGAGTTGTTGGCACGCTCCACGATCTCGTCGGGGTCGTCGTAGGAGAGTACCGGGATGACCGGCCCGAACACCTCCTCCCTGGCGATGGCCATCTCGTCGGTGACCCCGGCGAAGACGGTCGGCTCGTAGAAGAAGCCGTCGGAGAGCGGGCCGTCGGCCCGCCTGCCGCCGGTCACCAGTTCGGCGCCCTCGTCACGGGCGCCGCGTACATAGGAGTCGACCTTGGCCAGGTGTTCCTCACTGACCAGCGGGCCGAGCTGCGTGGCCGGGTCCAGACCCGGGCCGAGGGCCAGCGCGGAGGCCGCGGCGGCCATCTTCTCGGTGAACTCGTCGGCCCGCTTGCGGTCCACGTAGAAGCGGGAGTAGGCGGCGCAGACCTGGCCGCTGTTGAACAGCGCGCCCTGCACGTTGCCCGCGACGGCGGCGTCGATGTCCGCGTCGGCGGCGATGATGCTCGGCGTCTTGCCGCCCAGCTCCAGGGTGAGCCGCTTGAGGTTGCCGGCGCTGGCGTGCACGAGCTTGCGGCCGACGGCGGTCGATCCAGTGAAGGAGACCTTGTCGACGTCGGGGTGCTCGGCGAGGGCGGCGCCGGCGGCCGGGCCGCCGGTCAGCAGGTTCACCACGCCGGGCGGGAAGCCGGCCCGCTCCATCAGCTCGACCAGCATGACCGTGGACAGCGGGGTCTGCTCGGCGGGCTTGATGATCACGGTGTTGCCGCAGGCCAGCGCGGGGGCGAGCTTCCAGGCCGCGATCATCAGCGGGAAGTTCCACGGCGTGATCATCGCGCAGACGCCGACGGGCTCGCGCCTGCTGTAGTGCAGGGTGTCGGGGAAGGCGACCGGCAGCACCGATCCCTCGATCTTGGTGCACCATCCGGCGAAGTAGCGGAAGTGCTCGGCGGCACCGGGGACCGTGACACTCCTGGCGATGCCCAGCGGCTGCCCGTTGTCCCGCGTCTCGAGCTCGGCGAGCTCGTCGCCGACCTCCTCGATGAGGTCGGCCACCCGCCACAGCAACCGCGCCCTGGCGTGCGCGGGCATGTCCGCCCACACGGGATCGGTCAGCGCGGCGCGGGCCGCGGCGACCGCGCGGTCCACATCGGCCACGCCCGCCTCGGCGCACTCCTCGAACACCGAGCCGTCCGCCGGGTTCAGGGTCGTGAAGGTGGCGCCGCTCTCGGCGGGACACCACTTGCCTCCGATGAACAGGTCCGTCATCTCTTCGATCTCCTCGGGTCGGCCCCGCGTCTCGCACCTTCCGGCGACGGGTCCCGCGAGCCCGGGTGTCTCCAAATCATGTATGAATTCAGATATCTTTGTCTATAGCCCCACATGGCCAAATCGCGTATCATCGAGGATGTCGTATACGATTTGAACCAAGGGAGTGCCCGTGGAGCACCCGCTCGGCCTGGCACCAGGAAAGATCATCGCGGTCCATCTCAACTACCGCAGCCGCGCGGCCGAGCGTGGACGCACGCCGGCGGTTCCCTCCTACTTCGTCAAGCCGACGTCGTCGCTGTCCTGGTCGGGCCGCCCCGTCGTGCGGCCCGCGGGCTGTGAGCTGCTGGCGTTCGAGGGCGAGATCGCCGTCATCATCGGCACCCGGGCACACCGCGTCTCCCCCGAGCAGGCCCTGAGCCATGTGGCGGGATACGCCGCGGCCAACGACTTCGGAGTCTACGACTTCAAGCACGCCGACCTCGGCTCCAACCTCCGCGCCAAGGGCCAGGACGGCTACACGCCCGTCGGCCCGGCGATCCTGCGCACCGACGACCCGTCCAAGCTGTGGCTGCGCACCTACGTCAACGGCGAGCTGGTCCAGGAGGCGTGCACCGACGACCTGCTGTTCGGCTTCGACCTGCTGATCGCCGACCTGTCCCGGCTGATGACCCTCGAACCCGGCGACATCATCCTCGCCGGCACCCCCGCGGGGTCGACGGTCGTGCAGCCGGGCGACGTGGTCGAGGTCGAACTGGAGGACACCGGACGGCTCCGCAACGAAATCGTCTCCGACGACCACAAACTCGCCTCCTACGGTGTCCAGCCCAAGGTAACCGACGAGGTCCGCGCGGCCGCCTACGGCTCCGCCGGCGCCCCCGCCGCCGCCGAGGCCGCCAAACCCGGTGTCCTCGACGAGGAGATCAAGGAGGCCCTGCGGTCGGTCTCGACGGCGACGATCTCCTCTCAGCTGCGCAAGCGCGGCATCGACCACCACTTCATCGAGGGCGTCAAGCCCGCCAGGCCCGACCTGCGCATGGTCGGCATCGCCCGGACACTGCGCTATCTCCCCCTCCGCGAGGACGTGTTCGCCGAGATCGGCAACGGGATGAACGCCCAGAAGCGTACGGTCGAGGAGATCCAGCCCGGCGAGGTCCTGGTGATCAGCGCGCGGGGCGAGCACGGATCCGGCACGCTCGGCGACATCCTGGCGCTGCGTGCCCTGCGCCGCGGCGCGGCCGGGGTGATCACCGACGGCGGCCTGCGTGACAGCCCCTCCTTCTCCAACCTTGAGCTGCCCTCTTACTATGCGGTCGCACACGCCGCCGTGCTCGGGCGCAGGCACGTTCCGATGGACTCGCAGATCCCGGTGGACTGCGGTGGCGTGCTGGTCATGCCCGGCGACGTCCTGGTCGGCGACGCGGAGGGCGTGGTCGTCATCCCGCCCCGCCTGGTGGCCGAGGTCGCGCGCGACTCCGTCCAGCAGGAGAAGGAGGAGCGCTTCATCTACGAGCGGGTCGACGAGGGTGCCTCGGTCGACGGGCTCTATCCGATGAACAAGGCCTGGCGCCAGGTCTACGAGGAGCAGGAACACGCCGAGTAACGCCTGATCCCGCGCAGACCGACTTGAAGCAGTACAAGGAGTGATCATATGAAGTTCCGTTCGGATCCCGCGAGCATACGCGGGTCCCTCGCCCCGGTGGTGACCCCCTTCACCGCGACGGGCGAGCTCGACCTCGACTCGCTGCGGGCGCTGGTGCGCTGGCAGATCGCCCAGGGTTCCCACGGCATCTCGATCGGCGGCTCGACCGGTGAGCCCGGCGCGCAGAGCGTCGACGAGCGGATCGCGGCGATGGCCGCGGTCGCCGAGGAGACGGCCGACCGGGTGCCGTTCCTGCCCGGCACCGGCTCCGCCAAGCTCGACGAGACCCTCCGGCTGACCGCCGAGGCCGAGCGCCTGGGCGCCGACGCCGCGCTCGTCATCACCCCGTACTACGCGCGGCCGACCCAGGAGGCGCTCTACAGCTGGTACTCCACGGTCGCCAAGGAGTTCCCCGCCCTGCCGATCGTCATCTACAACGTCCCGTCGCGGACCGCGGTCGACATCGCCCCCGAGACCGTCGCCCGGCTCCGCCGCTCCCACGACAACATCGTGGGCATCAAGGAGACCACCAAGGACTTCGAGCACTTCTCCCAGGTGCTCCACAAGTGCGGCCGTGACTTCCTGATGTGGTCGGGCATCGAGCTGCTCTGCCTGCCGCTGCTGGCGATCGGCGGCGTCGGCTTCGTGAGCGCGGTGGCCAACCTGGCCCCGGCCTCCGTGGCCAAGATGTACACCGCCTACGTCGAGGGCGACCACCAGACCGCCCTCGACCTGCACTACGCCCTGCACCCCCTGGTCGAGCTGCTGTTCGTTGAGACGAACCCGGCCCCCGCCAAGTGGGTCCTGGAACAACGCGGTCTGATCGCCTCCGGTCACGTCCGCCCGCCGCTGATCACGCCCACCGACGCGGGCATCAAGCGGATCAACGAACTGCTGGCCCAGAGTGAGGGAGTGGCCTGATGAACCTGCAGCACTACATCGGCGGGGAACACGTTCCCAGCGTCTCCGGCGCGACGTTCACCGCCCTTGAGCCCGCGACCAACGAGGAGTACCTCACGGTCTCCGCCGGTCAGGCCGAGGACATCGAGGCCGCGGTCGCCGCGGCCCGCAAGGCCTTCACCGAGGGCCCCTGGCCGAAGATGCCCGCCCAGCAGCGCGCCGGCGTCCTGCGCAAGATCGCCGACGCGATCGAGAAGCGGGACGACCAGATCGCCGCGCTGGAGTGCCGTGACACCGGTCTGCCGATCACGCAGGCGCGTGGCCAGGCCCACCGCGCCGCGCAGAACTTCCGCTTCTTCGCCGACGTGATCACCACCCTGGGCGAGGACGTCTACCGGGTCGCCTCCGCCCAGCTGAACTACGTGATCCGCAAGCCCATCGGCGTGGCCGGTCTGATCACCCCGTGGAACACCCCGTTCATGCTGGAGACCTGGAAGCTCGCGCCCGCGCTCGCGGCCGGCTGCCCGGTCATCCTGAAGCCCGCCGAGTGGTCCCCGCTCTCCGCCAGCCTGCTGCCGGAGATCATGGAGGAGGCGGGCGTGCCGGCCGGTGTGTTCAACATCGTGCACGGCATCGGCGAGGAGGCGGGCGCTGCCCTCGTCGCGCACCCCGACGTGCCGATCATCTCCTTCACCGGAGAGACCACGACCGGCCAGATCATCATGCGCAACGCCGCCGACAACCTGAAGACCCTGTCGATGGAGCTGGGCGGCAAGTCCCCGCTGCTGGTGTTCGACGACGCCGACCTCGACCGGGCGCTCGACGCCGCGGTCTTCGGTGTCTTCTCCCTGAACGGCGAGCGCTGCACCGCCAGCTCGCGTGTCCTGGTCCAGGACACGATCTACGAGGAGTTCGTCCGGCGCTTCGCCGAGCGCGCCTCCCGGGTGAAGGTCGGCTCCCCCGACGACCCGGCCACCGAACTGGGCGCGCTGGTCCACCCCGAGCACTACGCGCGGGTCATGGAGTACGTCCAGATCGGCATCGACGAGGGCGCCCGCCTGGTCGCCGGTGGCTCGCGCCCCGACCACCTGCCGGTCGGCAACTTCCTGTCGGCCACGGTGTTCGCGGACGTGACGCCGAAGATGCGGATCTTCCAGGAGGAGATCTTCGGCCCGGTCGTGTGCGTCACGCCGTTCTCCACCGAGGAGGAGGCGCTGGCACTGGCCAACGACACCCGGTACGGCCTGGCCGCCTACCTGTGGACGAACAACCTGCGCCGCACGCACAGGCTCGCCCAGCAGATCGAGTCGGGCATGCTCTGGGTCAACTCCCAGAACGTCCGTGACCTGCGCACCCCCTTCGGCGGCGTCAAGGCCAGCGGCCTGGGCCGGGAGGGCGGCAAGCACAGCATCGACGTCTACACCGAGTCGCACATCGTGCACGTGGCGACCGAGGATCTGCCGATCTCGCGGTTCGGCGTTTCCTGACCCGGACGACCCGCGGGCCGTGGTCTCCCGTCACCTCCTGCCGGTGGGGGGAGACCACGGCCCGCGGGTTTCGCCCGTCAGTCCGTGAACCTGTCAGTCCGTCGATCTGTCAGTCCGTCGATCCGTCAGTCCGTCGATCCGTCAGCCGGTCGGCCGGTCAGCCGAAGGCCAGGGTCGGCAGGTCGACGGCCATGGCGCCGCCGTCCGCGACGACCACGGAGCCGGTCATGATGGCGGACTCCGAGGAGCCGAGGAACAGGCAGATGTCGGCGATCTCCTCAGAGGTCGCCGGCCGGCGCAGCGGTACGTCCTTGGTCACCAGGGCGTAGGCCTCGTCACGGCTGATGTCGTCCCGCTCGGCGAGCTCGTCCATCTGGTGGTCGGCCATCGGGGTGCGCACCCAGCCGGGGCACAGGCAGTTGACCCGCACGCCCTTGGGGCCGTAGTCGCGGGCCAGTGACTTGGTTAGCCCGACCAGCGCATGCTTGGTCGTGACATATCCACATACGTTCGGTCCGGCGGCCAGGCCGGCGATCGAGGAGACGATCACGATGCTCCCCTGGCTCTCGATCAGCGCGGGCAGCGTCTCCCGGCAGGTCACGAAGCAGCTGTTGAGGTTGGCGTCGAGGCTGAGCCGCCACGACTCGTCGTCGGTGTCGGCGACCCCGGAGCCCCCGTGGCCGCCCGCGTTGGCGACGACGATGTCGAGCGAGCCGAAGCGGTCGAGTGCCAGGTCCGCCGCCGCCCGCATCTGGGCGGCGTCCGTCGCGTCGGCGGCGAACGCCACGGCGGCGTCGCCGAGCGGCGCGGCGACCTCGGTAAGGAGCCCCTCTCTCCGGCCGGTCAGGACGACCCTGGCCCCCTCTTCCACGTACCTCCGGGTGACCGCAGCACCAATTCCCGTACCGGCCCCGGTGACCAGGGCGACCTTACCTTTTAGCCTCATCGGCCTACTCCTTTGCAGCTAGAAGTTATATGATTTCATAGATAACTTCGTGTAGGAAGGAGTCGCAGTTGACCGCCGACATCGACCGGCCCGCGGGCTGGAAGAACATGGACGACTTCGCGGCCGGGATCGACACCAACCGGCTTCCGGTCACCGATGTCCTCGCGGGCACCGCGCTGAGCCTGACGTTCGACGACGGAACCACCACCAAACTCTCCTTCGAGAACGCGCACGGCGTGAGCGCCGACGGCGGCCCCGCGGACTGGTACGAGGCGATCGCCGTACGCGAGGACCTGTTCTTCGTCAACCAGACCCACGCCTCGCGCCCCCGCGAGTCCACCGTGACCGTCCTGCACACCGCCACCGGGCGCGCCCTGCGAATCGTCTCGACGATCGCCGAGGAGCGGACCCCCGGCGAACCCCAGGTCTCACAGACCTTCACCCCCGGCACGATCGACGGTCACGAGGTGACGGGGGAAGCACCCGCACCAACTCGTGACCTGATCGGTAGGCGGGCTCTGTACCGTTACAGCCCCAATCACCTTTACGAGCACGTTTATCTCAGCTCCGAACGCTACGCCTGGCAGTGCCTCGTAGGCGAGCAGCGCGGCCACGGTGACGTGGACATGGCGAGCACCTGGAAGATCGCCGAGGACGTCTACGTGTTCACCTTCCGGGAGTTCCTCATCCCGGTCGCCGCCACCTGGCTCTACGACTGGGCCGCGCTGCGCACGGTCGGCACCTTCCTCGGCATCTCGGGCGCGGGCGAGATCAACAACTCCCCGGGCGGCGCCCACATCCTGCCGCTCGGCGACGTGGTCTACCCGACCGGCGAAGAACCCGTCTGACAAACAAAGCGCCGTCCAGCAAGGAGACACAATGAGCAAGAACCTGGAGGCCGTCCGCGCCTCCTACGAGGCATCGGCCGCCGGCGACATCAACGGGATCCTGGCCCTGCTCGGCCCCGACGCCGAGTGGACCGAGATGGCCGGCTTCCCCTACGCGGGCACCTACGTCGGCCCGCAGAACGTCCTGGAGAAGGTCTTCGGCCGCCTCGGCAGCGAGTGGGACAACTACCAGGCGGTTCCCGAGGCGTACGTCGACGGCGGCGACACGATCGTCGTCTACGGCAACTACCGGGGCACCTACCTCGCCACCGGCAAGTACATGGACGTCCGCTTCACCCACGTGTGGCAGCTCGAGGGCGGCGTCGCCAAGCGCTTCGAGCAGTTCACCGACACCGCGCTGGTCCAGGAGGTCCTGCGCCCGTGACGCCGCCCGGGGGCGGGACGTCCCCGAAAGGCGTCGCGAACGGTTCGTGACGCGCCCGCGGAGAGCGGGCGGAGCCGAGAGCCGGTGCCCCTCACGGGTCCCGGCTCGTCGGCGTACGGCCCGCCGGTGGGGGATCGGCCGGGTACCGGCCCCGGCCGGTCCCCCACCGGCGAGCCGGCTTCCGGCTTCCCCGGCCCGGCCGCGATCCGCCACGGCGAGAACGCGACCGGACCGGTGCCGCCGTTTATCGTTCATGAATGGGGCATATTCCCCGACGCCGCTGAAAGGCGGGCATTTCTCCTGATCCCCTGTGCGGAACCGGAGAGGTCACGCCTCGGCTCCCCGGTCAGGTGAGGTCCATCCCGTCCTGGTCAAGACGTTCGGCCTCGGCGAGAACCCGCCACGTGCCCTGGTCGTCCAGGAAGGTGCTCGACGGCGGCCCGTCCATCAGCGGGTGGAGCGTTCCAGGCCCGGCCCCGGCGTCTCCGAGCGTGAGATCGCTGTAGGACAGCGCGAGCCCCTCGGGGGTGACCTCCGCGTGGAAGGACGCCGTCCAGTCCTGGTGGTAGAGGAACTTGGAACGCAGGTTCTGGCTGCGCGTGACCAGCCAGCATCCGAACGTCCACGACCCCGAGAGCCGCACGAGCCGGTCACCCTCCGGGGACAGCGCCGGGGCGACGAACTGCGGTGAGTCGTCGAAGACGGTCCCGATGAAGGGACCGGTGTGGTCGAACCGCCGCGGATCGCCGTACCAGATGTCGTTGTTGTCGTTGCCGTCGATCACCGGTTCGGTCGTCTGCAGGATCAGGGAGCGCGCGTAGCCCCCCTCCGTGTAGTAGTCGGCCTGCATCCGCGCCCGGAACATGGTCTGCACCCACCCGAGATCGGTGCCGATCTCGACACCCACCACCCTGCGGTCGATGTTGGCCTGCCCCCGGATCACCGACGTGGTCACCCGCGCCCTCTCCTCGTTCAGGTCCGCGTGGAAGTCCCCGTCGACCTGGAACACCGGCAAGGCATGAGCGGGAGCCGGAGGCGGCGGCGGAGCCGGCACCGCCGCCGTCACCTGCACCTGTAATTGCTGCTGTTCCTCTTCCTCCGCCTGCTGTTTCGCCGGTTCTTCGTACGGAAACATAGATCGTTCCCTCCCATAGACGGATATCGCAGGAAACGAGACGTGCAAAGGCGACAAGAGGTTGCCGTCCCACAAAAAAGAGAGATGCGGTTTTGTTCTGATTAATGGCAATTCCTACCGAAATAGGAAGTGTGGACACGTCGCGGACGACGGTCGCGGGAGATCTCGTTCGCGAACGGCACCGCCGGAGCACCGAGAAGGCGGCCCCCGGAAAAACCGGTGGTGCCGCCTGTTCTGCGGCGATCGACGCGGTGAGCGCCGGACTCCAGACGGTGTACGGAACCACCGCCCCGGACCTCGTCGTCTCCGGCCTCGCGGCGACGCCCCGCCGGGTAGGGTCGATCAAGGGGACGTCCCCCCCGCCCCTGCCGTCTTCCCGCCCGGACACCCGGACGCCCGGGGAAGATTCCGCGTTCCTCCAACCTTCAGGCGAGGAGACCGTGTGCGAAGAAAAGCGGCGTTACTGGTGACGATGCTCGCACTCGTCGGCGCGTGTTCCGGCGAGGGGATCGAGGACCCGGTGGTGAGCGATCCGGCGAGCTGGCCGATCGCCGCTCTCCCCGCGATCGACATGTCGTTCTCCGAAATCCACGACCTCGACATCGACAAGCCGGGGACGTCCAAGGCGATCGCGCGGGTGCGGACGGGGAGGTCGCAGGTGATCGCCTTCACACGCACCGCCGGGGTCTGCGGCGTGTCCGCCGACGGCGTCCGCGCCACCATCGACCTGACCAGGTCAGAGTCGACGACACAGAAGCTGAACCCGAAGGTGTTCACCACTCTCGCCGACGACCGGCTCGTCTCGACCACCTTCCAGGGAGGCACCCTCAAAAGGGTGACTCTGGCCTGCGGCCCGCGAACCATGCTGCTCATGATCAACACCGGCTCCGGCGCGCCTCCCGAGGACGTGCGACTCGACGGCGAGGCCTCCGCCCAGGTGCTGACGGGCCAGTACCGCGGCCAGATCGCCGTAGTGATCGCGAACGCGGCCGACCGCCGCCAGGTCCTGCCCCACGCCACCGTCCAGGGCGTTTCCTGACCCCCGATCACCCCGTCGACGTCACGCCGGATCCGGCGTCGTTCATGGATCGGACCTCCATCAGGTCCAGGAGCCGCCCCCGCCGAGACCTTCGCCCGACCACGACCGGAGGGAACCGGCGACCACAGAGGCGACGTCCTTCGCCGCGATCCAGATCGCCGCCGGTCAGGCCAGGAGTTCGGCGCACAGGTGGGGGACGGCCTCGCCGATCGGGGCGTGGATCACCTCGTCGGCCAGCGCGTCGTACGGCGTCGGCTCGCCGTTGACGATGACCAGCCTGGCGCCCGCCTCGGCCGCGACCATCACCAGGGACGCGGCCGGTTGCACCTGCAACGAGGTGCCGACGGCGACGAACACCTCGCACGCCTCGGCCGCCTCGACCGCCCTGCCGAGGGTGACCGGGTCGAGGGACTGGCCGAACATCACGGTCGTGGTCTTCAGGATGCCCCCGCACTCCCGGCAGGCCGGGTCGTCCTCCCCGGCGAGGATCCGATCGATCGCCTCGCGTGTCGTCGAGCCCGCGCCGCACGCGGTGCACACCGCACCGAACATGTTGCCGTGCAGTTCGAGCACCCGCTCGGGCGGCGATCCGGCCCGCTGGTGCAGACCGTCGACGTTCTGCGTGATGATCCAGGCGTCCGGCAGCGCGGCCAGGGCGCGGTGCGCCGCGTTGGGCTCGGCCTCCCAGGCGGGGTTGTCGCGGCGGAGCAGCCACGAGCGGCGCCTGATCTCCGGATCCGCCATGTAGTAGTCGTAGGTGACGAGCTTCTCGTGGGCGGGATCCCTGCGCCACAGGCCGTCCGGACCGCGGTAGTCCGGGATCCCCGACTCCGTGGAGATCCCCGCCCCCGTCAGCACGGTCACCGTCATCGTCCAATGGTAGCCGTCGCCGCCGGACGGCCCCGGGGCTCACCCGGGAAGGGGCTCGCCGCCGGCCGGAGCGAGGACCTCACCGGTGCGGGCGGTGCTCGGACAGACAGGCGACGGCGGCCGGTGGGACGAGCACCGCCCCATCCGGAATGACCTCGCGAAATCCGGTGAGGTACCCCTTGACGCGACAAGCGAGGGGGGGCGCCATGGCGACCGTTGCCGAGCAGTTCGTCGAGGTGTTGCGGCAGGCCGGGGTCGAGCGGATCTACGGGGTGGTCGGCGACAGCCTGAACCCCGTGGTCGACGCGGTCCGCAGGGCCGGCGGCGTCGAGTGGGTCCAGGTGCGCAACGAGGAGGCCGGGGCGTTCGCCGCGTCGGCGGAGGCGCAGCTCACCGGGCGCCTGGCGGTGTGCGCGGGCAGTTGCGGGCCGGGCAACACCCACCTGGTCCAGGGGCTGTACGACGCCGACCGCAGCGGCGCCCCCGTACTCGCGCTGGCCTCGCACATTCCCGGCCCGCAGATCGGGACGGGCTACTTCCAGGAGACCCATCCGGAGCGGCTGTTCGTCGACTGCGCCGGTTTCTGCGAGACGATCGGCACCCCCGGGCAGCTGCCCCGGGTGCCGCGCGTCGCCGTCCAGCACGCGATCGGCCGCGGTGGCGTCTCGGTCCTCGTGCTTCCCGGCGACGTGGCGCAGCTGCGGGTCGCCGGAACCGTCGGGCCCCACGACTTCCTCACCGCGCGGGGCACGCTCCGGCCTCCGGCCGACCAGGTGGCGCAGCTGGCCACGGCGCTGAACGACGCGGAGAAGGTGATGCTGTTCTGCGGCGCCGGGGTCCGCGACGCGCACGAGGAGGTCATGTCCCTGGCCGCCCGCACGCTGGCGCCCGTCGGGCACGCGCTGCGGGGCAAGGAGTGGATCCAGTACGACAATCCGTACGACGTGGGGATGAGCGGGCTGCTCGGCTACGGCGCGTGCCACGAGGCCATGCACGAGGCGGAGCTGGTGGTGCTGGCGGGCACCGACTTCCCCTACGACGACTTCCTGCCGGGCGCGCGCACGGTCCAGATCGACCGCGACCCCACGCGGCTGGGCCGCCGGACCCCGCTGGAGCTGGCCGTACACGGTGACGTCGGCGAGACGCTGCGCGCGGTGCTGCCGAAGGTCGCGCAGAAGACCGACCGCCGCTATCTCGACAGGATGCTGGAGCGGCATCTGCGGGCGCTGGACCACGTCGTGGACGCCTACACCCGCGACATCGAGCACCACGTGCCGATCCACCCCGAGTACGTGGCGAGCCTCGTGGACGAGCTCGCCGACGACGACGCGGTGTTCACCGTCGACACCGGGATGTGCAACGTCTGGGCCGCCCGCTACCTGACGCCCAACGGCCGCCGCCGCGTCATCGGCTCCTTCCGGCACGGGAGCATGGCCAACGCCCTCCCGCACGCCATCGGCGCGCAGTTCGCCGCCCCCGGCCGGCAGGTGGTCTCGCTGTCCGGCGACGGAGGGCTCGGCATGCTGCTCGGCGAGCTGCTGACCGTGCGGATGTACGACCTGCCGGTGAAGATCGTGGTGTTCAACAACTCCTCGCTCGGCATGGTGAAGCTGGAGATGCTGGTGGACGGGATGCCGGACTTCGGCACCGACTACCCGCCCGTCGACTACGCGGCGATCGCCGCCGCAGCGGGGATCGAGTCGGAGACCGTGCGGACGCCCTCGGAGGTCAGGAAGGCGCTGGGCACCGCCTTCACGATGCCGGGGCCGTACCTCGTGAACGTCGTCACCGACCCCAACGTGCTGTCCATCCCGCCGCGCATCACCGGCGGGCAGGTCAGGGGGTTCGCCAGGGCGGCGGGCAAGGTGGTGCTGAGCGGCGGGGTGGGCCGCATGATCGACATGGCCCGGGCGAACCTGCGGAACATTCCCCGTCCCTGACAGGCCCGGGAGTACGGCAGGCTGACGGGGTGAGCAAACTGGAGCGAAGGATCGTGGAGGCGGCCGAGGCCGCGCTCGCCCAGCGCAGGTTCGTCACCGCGATCGACGTGCTGACCGGTGTCCGCTGGCTGCACGCCCGGCACGTGGACACCTGGCGGCAGGGCCGGGCCGCCACGCTGGAGGAGCTCTCCGCGGTCGACGGCGCCAAGATGGCCGACGCGGTGGCCGTGCTCAGGCGCTGGGCGCTGGGCAAAGGGCTCACAGCCGGTGAGAGCGCCTACGTGTCCGGCGGCCGGGACCGGGGGGAGCTGCGGTTCCTGTCCACCGGGGACGACTCTGCCTTCCGGATCCACTGGATCTCCCCGGACATGAGCGAGGCCAGGAGACGGCAACTGGCCGAGCGGCAGAGCAAGGCCCCCGACCTGGTCGCGGTCGAGTCCCAGCAGGCCTGGGAGTGCGCGGGCTGCGGCGGAACCGGCCCCTATCTGATCATGGAGAACGCCGGTCCGCACTGTCTGACCTGCGCGGACATGGACCACCTCGTCTTCCTGCCCGCGGGCGACGCGGCGCTCAGCCGCCGGGCGAAGAAGGAGAGCGGCCTGGCCGCGGTCGTGGTCAGGTTCAACTCCAGGCGCAAGCGGTACGAACGGCTGGGCATCCTGGTCGAGGAGGCCGCGCTGGCGCTGGCCGAGGAGCGCTGCCTGGCCGACGAGGAGGTACGGCTGCGCCGCCGGGAGCGTGACCGGGAGCGGCGGGCCGGGGAGGACGTGGAGTTCCAGGCGAGGATGGCCGGGGAGATCGTCAGGCTGTTCCCCGGCTGCCCGCCCGAGCGGGCCGAGGAGATCTCCCGGCACGCCGGGCATCGGGGCAGCGGCCGGGTCGGCCGTACCGCCGCCGCCCGGGTGCTCGACGAGAACGCGATCACGCTGGCCGTGGTCGCCTCGATAAGGCACCTGGACACCGACTACGACCGGCTGCTGATGTCGGGGGTGCCCCGGGCCGAGGCCAGGGATCGGATCAGGGCGGACATCGACCGCGTGCTCGGCCGCTGGCGCGCCGTAGGTGCCGGCGAGCCGTAAATGTCGGTGCCGCCGGACACAATGGGCGCCATGGAGAGCTGGCGTGAGGTCCGGCGGACGCTGCGCGAGTTCGCGCTGCGACTACCGGAGGCGTACGAGGATCACCCGTGGGGCGAGAGCGTCGTCAAGGTCAACAAGAAGATCTTCGTCTTCCTCGGGGTCGACGAGCCGAGCGACAGGTGGAGCCCGCACGTCGGGGTCAAGCTGCCGCAGTCGAACGGCCACGCCCTGGCCGTCGAGGGCGTCAGGCCCTCGGGATACGGGCTCGGCAAGGCGGGGTGGGTGACGATCCCGTTGACGGGCGAGCTGCCGGAGACCGAGGTGCTGCTCGACTGGGTCGAGGAGAGCTACCGGGCGGTGGCTCCGAAGAGGCTCGTCGCCGGGCTCGACGCCGCGTCCCCCGGCACCGCGGCGGGCTGAGGACCGTCACGGCGTCCGGGGACGCGGGCCGGAGGCCGTCTCCGGCCGTCCGGCCGTTCTCCGTTGTCTCCCGCGCGTCAGTTGTCGATGCCGCTGCCACCTCCCATGCCGCCCGGCACCCTGTTGTCGCTGATGCCGCTGTCGATGCCGCCGCGGGGAGCGTGACGCGGGGCGTGGCACTGACCGTGCTTGCACGGCTTCGAGGCGGCGGTGAGAGTGGGTGAGGCCGCCGCGGTCACGGCCGCGGGGGCCGCGGGGGCCACGGGGGCGATCTGGGCCGGCATCGTCATGGGCACGATGAGGGCGGAGGCCCCCATCACCCCGGCTGCGAGAGCGTTACTGATCTTGATCATGACAGGTCGCTCCATGTGAGTCAGTCGCACCCCGGGCGATGCCCGGGCCGACGGGCGCCGTGCGGATGTCACCTACCGCACGGAGTGGGACTGAAGTTCCACGCTAGGTGGCCGGGCCCCGGGGGTCACCTGGAGAAATTCAAAGCCTTCGAATGACTAAATTACCTTTCGCGCACAAAAAGTGATTACATGCACACTTATTGTGACCATCCCTCCCCCTCCTCGAACCACCCGGCCCCCGAAAGCCGGAAACCCCCCAAGTCGCGCGTTTCACCTGATCGCCACAGCAAAAGGTAAACACCCCTCTCAGTGGTAACGCTCCGGCCATGCCCGCGAACGCCCCCACAACCGGGCACCGGTTGCCGTAGACGCCTTTCACCCGCCCTTTTCCTTTTAAAGGGACTTCGTGGCGGCGTGGCACCACAAGACAACCATCGGCAACTGTAAGCATCTTTATCATTACGTTGAGTTATGTCGCGTAACGGGCACGGGCCGTCTCCGGCCAGCCGGTTGGTCGCGGTCACGGGCCGCGTTCGAAAGGAAGGGTATTTCCATGTTCACGCCCGATCCCCACCCGGATGCCATCACCGCGCATGCCCGGCCGAGAAGGCGCGGGCCGTCCAGGAAGCTGGGGATGGCGCTCATGGCCGGGTCCGCCTCCGTGGCCCTCGGCGCCTCCGTGTGCTCGGCCCTCCTCGTGCCCGCCCAGAGCCTGGCCTCCGCGCCCGCCGACCCGTCCGCGTCCCCGACTCCGACCCCCACCCCGACCTTCCCCACAATCGGGGAGGAGGCCCGCAGAAAGTGCAGGCCCCGCGCCCTCTTCAGGTTCCACGACTTCAGGGCGCGCAACTTCTTCATCCCGCGCACCCGCTTCATCGACGGTCCCGGCGGCACGATGACGGTCTCGGTCAGGCGGCAGCACCGCGTGTACCTCGAGCTCGAGATCGAAAGGGAGAAGCAGAGCGAGGTCGGCCACACCTTCACCCATGACGAGCTCCAGCGGTCACTGCTCCGCAGACTGCGCAACAACGTCAACCCACTGCTCGCCGAGGAGCACATCGTCGAGGCCGGACACGACTACGCCCAGGTGGTCAGCCCCGGCATGTACGGCAACCTGTGGTACCGCGTCTTCGGCTACCGGGTGGGCTGGGCGGCGTGGCAGCAGCTCCAGGACTGCAGCGTGAACAGGGTCGCCACCGGCATCGCCAACGTCCCCGCGCGGGTCGAGGGCTGGCGGTACTGGGAGACCAAGCACCCGATGTTCAGGGGCCACCGGCTCTCCGAGAAGTAGAAGTCGTCGTCGGCCCGGAACAGGGCCGCCGGGCGCGGCGCCGGCTCACTGGTCCCGGAAGCAGACCAGGTGGAAGGAGCGCGGGGCGGGAGTGCCGTCCACGTCGAAGGTGTGCACCTTCATCTGGTTCGGGGCGTCCCCCAGGCCGACCGTGATCAGGCCGGGCCGGACCGACTCGGTCTGCGCGCTGCCGACCGTGCCCGCGAAATTGGTCTTCGCCTCGCCCTGGAGCGGCACCCCCCAGCTCAGGGTGTAGGTGTTGGTCCCGTCGAACTCGCACCCGTCGATCAGATATCCGCGGACGACCGACCCGTCCTCCGCGATGACACATGCCAGTCTTTTCTCGAACTCAGCCACCGGTTTTCCTTTCGCAGAAAACAGGAGGCCCTGACAGGGCGCTCCGTGCCCGGATATTCCCGTAACGCTCCGCGACAACCACCAAGGATCCTTTCCGATCCCGCTCTCATTCCTTTCCCGGTGCCGTGATCCCACGCCGCCACGGCCATTCGAACACGTAAAAAGTCAGGGCCGGAGGCGGGTCCGCGATACCGGGGCCGCCGGCGTTTCCCCAGACGGCGATATCCCCGACGACTTCCTCGTCGAGGACGAAGCCCAGCCAGACCGGGCGGCCCCCCGACAGCCGCCCCTCGGGCGAGGGTCCGACGACGACGACGTTCGACCGGACGCAGAGGCCGAGACAGCCCGAGACGCGGACCCGGGAAGGGGGGCTCAACTCCCGGCGGAGCCGGTCGACCTGCTCCCGGTGGTCGACACCGGGATGTTTGCGCTCGGTGCCGCAGCAGCAGCCGCGACACACGGTGATCAGGCAGCCCGGGTTCCGCACGGCGGTACGGCCCTCGCGATCGTCCTCGGGTGAGCGTGACCCGGCAGGGGACCACGGCCCGCCACCCGAACACGTCCGGAAGTCCCCCGTACCCGCGTCTCCACCATCGAATCTCCCTTCGAAACGCGGACATCATTCGACAATTATCCCGGAACGCATTTTTCAAAAAAGCGTTCGATTTACATCGGCGATCCGGATGTCGCACACATCGCAAAGCGCGTCAAAAATTGCCAAAATCTGCAAGTCAAAGATCCCCGCACAACTCAACGGGGTTTTCAGATCCAAAGATACTTTGCGACCCTTTGTCGCGACATAGAGGTTGACGGGAAGCATCCGGGTAAGGTGGTGCTGACGTTCTTTACAAGAAGAACGAGGGGGAACAGATGGCGACATTGCTCTACGACAAGCTGCTGTCCAACGTCAGAAACCTCGCGCCGGAAGACCGTGAGGTCCTTGACTCTCCGTACACGATCTCAAATGAGTTCTACGCTTCACTCCGCGCGGTGGTCCACGACGTCGGGGGACAGCCCGACCACCCTCAGCCCTACTTCGAGAAGGGTGAGGAGGAGTGGGAGATGAACACCTACCTCACCTGCGAGTGCCTGGGCTGGCGTGGTGCGTGGAACTCCGAGATGAGGCGCAGAGCCGAGAACGATCTCGGGACGACCCAGTACTTCGGCATGCCCTACTACGGTCGCTGGATCACCGTCGCGACGAAGACCCTCGTGAACAAGGGTCTCATCACCACCGACGAGCTGGGAGCCAAGATCGACGAGATCCGTGCCCGCTTGGAGGCGAAGAAGTGATGGCAAAGCCAAAGTTCAACATCGGCGACAGGGTCGTCATCAAGAACGAGACAACGCTGTTCCACACCCGCACCCAGCAGTACACCCGCGGCCACGAGGGAGTCGTCGTCGACCACCGGCCCGAATGGGTCATCCCCGAGGACGAGGCGTGGGACCGGCTGGAGACCGGGCGCAAGGAGCCCTTCTACGTCGTCAGGTTCAAGCAGACCGAACTGTGGCCCGACTACACCGGGTTCAGCCAGGACACGTTGGAATCGGAATTCTCGGAGCGCTGGCTGCAGCCGGTCAGCTGACAAGGGGGAGTGATGGCTGGAAGTCACCACGGGACGCTCCAGGTGGCGTCGAAGGTCAGTGAGTTCGAGATCCTCGAACTCGCCATCCGTGAACTGGCCATCGAGAAGGGCATCTTCTCGGCCGAGGACCACCGCCGCTTCGCCGAATGGGCGGACGGCGTCGGCCCGCACGGCGGGTCGAAGCTGGTCGCCAAGGCATGGTCCGATCCGGGGTTCAAGGAGCGGCTGCTCTCCAACGGCACGGAGGCCTGCAAGGAGGTGGGCATCGACTGGCTCCAGCCGACGGGCGTCGGCACTCCCAGCGACTACACCTTCTTCTACGTGCTGGAGAACACGCCGCAGGTGCACAACGTCATCGTGTGCACGCTCTGCTCCTGCTACCCCCGGCCCGTCCTGGGCATGTCGCCGGACTGGTACCGCACGCCGAGCTATCGCCGCCGGATGGTCCGGCGGCCCCGCGAGGTGCTCGCCGAGTTCGGCCTGCACCTGCCGCCCGACGTCGAGGTCCGCGTGCACGACTCCAACCAGAAGTCGCGCTTCATGGTGATGCCCATGCGGCCCGAGGGAACCGAGGGGTGGAGCGAGGAGCAACTCGCCGAGATCGTCACCCGTGACACCATGATCGGTGTCGCACTGCCGGAGGCCGGCCGGACGTCCGACACGGCCACCCAGAAACTGGCAGGCTGGAAGCGATGAGCACAGCGCCCCAGAAGACGTACGGCGTGCTCATGGAGACCCTGGCCGACATCGGTGAGCGAACCGACACCGACCTGCGGTGTCTGGACCACGAGCCCGCCGTATGGGAGTCGAGGATGCAGGTGACCTGTGAGTGCCTCTCCTCGCACGGCGCACTGGACAACCTGGAGCGCCGGAACGCCGAGGATCGGCTGGGCGAGACCGTCTACGCCAGATTCCCCGTGCAGACCCGCTCGGCCCTGGTCGTGGCGCACTCGCTCATGGACAGGCAGGTCTTCACCGAGGACGAACTCCGGCGGAAGATGGAAGGGGTCCGCGCTCGCCTGAACGAGGAGTGACCCCTGACGGTCATCGGGCCACCATCGGGAAAAGCGGCGAGAGGACACCGATCCGGTGGTCGCCTTTCCGCCTTTCCGCCTCTCACCTCTTCCCGTCCGTGCGGGCCGGAGCCGAGTACCAGACATAGGCGACGGTCAGCACGACGATGAGGCCGGTCATCGACACCATCGTGGCGGGAAGACCGAAGTGTCCCAGGATCAGACCGCCGGTGCAGGCACCGAGGACGAGGGAGATGATCTGAGTCAGGCGGCGCCCGGCCCGGACCCGTCTCCCGGTGCCGAGCACGGAGTCCGCCGCCAGCTTGGTCAGTGTGCCCGTCAGAGCCGTCGTGGTGATGTCGGGGATCTTGAGACGGCGCACCACGGTGTTCCGCACCCCCATGGACGTCGCCAGGATGGCGACCAGTACGTACTGATGGGCCACCGACGACGTGGGCAGCAGGAACGAGCCCGCGGCCGCGAGCGCGTTCAGGACGGACTCGACGGTCATGGCGACGACGAGCCGGCGGCGGCGAGACGCTATGACGACGGTGAGCCTGCCTCCAAGCGCCGCGCCGAGAAAGAAACTCACAACCGAGATGGCCGACGCGACGATCGAGAACTGGGGAGTGCCGCTGGCGGCGAAACCGAGAATGAGCAGGTTTCCCGTCATGTTCGCGGTGAAGATCTCACCGATTCCCAGATAGCTGCTGGCGTCGACCATGCCGCTCATGAAGGTGAGGCCCATCAGCATCGCCTCAGAGGGCTGCCCCTCGGTGTCCCGCCCGGGCCGCACTGTCGACTCCCCCCGTCGGCTCTCACATCGAGCATTCCGGCCCGGACACCTTCTCAAGAGAGGAAGAACGGAGGTCCCCGCGAAACACCGATTCCATTTTACTTTTACAAACCTTTCCGCTGTCCGACCATTCGGGTTTTTCCTGGAAACGGCGGCCCGCCCGGGGTCGCCGGGAAGAGCGGATAAATCACGTACCTCCCGCCGGGAAAGCAGGGCCGGAAGGGCAGGAGGATTTGTCACCCCACCCTTTCCGACCCCGGCGGACACGGAACGAAACAGGTGATGCCACGCGGTCACCTTCAGCGGAAAAACGACCGGCTCACGAAAGGCGACGAGAGCGCGGCAAATTCGCCGGACGCGTCCGCCTCCGCACGGAAGTACCCGTCACCTGGAGGAACGTCAGCAGCCGACACATGAAAGCCGGACAATCACCACACCACACCTTCAACGGTAAAAAGGAATCACAAACGCAGGCGAAATGATCTGCGTCGGGTTGATTGACCGCTCCCGACCGGCACCATAGGTTAATAGACGAACCAATTGTGACGGCGCACAGGCCCGGTGAACGCACAGAGTAGCCTCATCATCACGAGCCGTCCTTTGTGGCCCGAGAGCCGAATTCGCGCGACGTCCACCGCGATTAAGACACGCCAGTCCTCGAAGGAGGAACCCATGGCTGAAAGAACGGTACCCACCAGCCGGACCTACCCGATCCCGATCCCGATTCCTCTCCGTGAGATTGTTCCCTGGGCGATCCTCACCTTGGCACTGGCACTTTTGATCCTCTACTTCGTCGGGGCCGAGCAGGGCGCGACCTCACTGATCAACGGCCGTGCCGTTCACGAGTTCATGCACGACGGGAGGCATCTTCTCGGCTTCCCCTGCCACTGATCGCAGGGCAGCCGAACCATGACCATGCGCACACTGCTGGTACGCGGAATGCTCGTCGGACTGGGAGCCGCTCTTCTCGCTCTGGTGTTCGCCTGGATCTTCGGTGAGCCCCAGATCAACTCGGCCATCGCCTTCGAGGAGCACCGCATGAGCGCGGGCGGTCACGAGCACGAGGTCGAGATAGTCTCACGCGGCGTGCAGCAGACCTTCGGCCTGGCCACCGCGATGGGGCTGTTCGGTGTGGCACTGGGAGGATTGTTCGCCCTGGCGTTCGCCCTCGTTCACGCGAGGATCAGCCGGTTCGGCCCACGGGCCACGTCGGCGCTGGTGGCCGGTGCCGGGTTCCTCACCGTCTCACTGCTGCCCGCGCTGAAATATCCCGCCAACCCTCCCTCGGTCGGCTCACCGGACACGGTGGGCATGCGTGCCGCCACGTACTTCGCCCTGATCGTCATCTCGGTGATCATCGCGGTCGTCGCGGTCCAGACAGGACACCGCCTCGCGGCGCGGCTGGGTAACTGGAACGCCACTCTGGTCGGCGCCGCCGTGGCGCTCGTCCTCGTCGCCATCTCCTATCTGGCCCTTCCCACGGTCAACGAGGTTCCCAGGGGCTTCCCGGGCGCGGTGCTGTGGAATTTCCGCATCGCCTCGCTCGGCGTCCAGGCCGTCTTCTGGACCGCCCTGGGACTGGGCTTCGGCGCTCTCACGGAGCGGAGCCTGGCCGTTCGTCCGCGCAAGACTCCGGTACCGGTGAACTGAGCCGCGCCCGCGCCCGGTCTTCGGACGTGGACGCGGGCGCGGGCGCGGGCGCTTCACCAGGCACGCCTCACCGGACACACGGTGAGGATCGGCACATCAGGCGTGTCCCCTCCGGGGGACGCTTTACCTGCGACGGCCAACACCACCCCGGCGTCCGGATATGGAATGTCACCTCCCAATCCCGCCCGGTGGCCGGTTTCGCGGCCGTCCCGGCTGCCCAGGCTTCCGGGGGAAGGGCGAAGCGAGAGAGGGGGTGCGCGATGCCACCCGGGCTGAACACCGGTGACTCGGCATGGGTGCTGGTGAGCGCCGCCATGGTGCTTCTCATGACCCCCGCCCTGGCCTTCTTCTACGGCGGGATGGTCCGCGCGAAGAACGTCCTGAGCATGCTCTTCATGAGCTTCGTCTCCATCAGCGTGGTGACGGTCGTGTGGTTCCTCTACGGCTTCGGGCTGTCCTTCGGCCGGGACGCCGGAGACGTCGGCCTGATCGGCTTCAGCCATCTGGGCTTCACCGACGTCGCCCCCAGCACGTTGCACGGACTCGTCCCCCTCTACGCCTTCGCCCTGTTCCAGCTCACCTTCGCCATCATCACGGTGGCGCTGATCAGCGGCTCGGTCGCCGGCCGCACCCGGCTCGGGCCGTGGATCATCTTCTCCGTCGTCTGGGTGACCCTGGTGTACTTCCCCGTCGCCCACTGGGTGTTCTCGCCCTCGGGCTGGATCAACAGGTGGGGCGTGCTCGACTTCGCGGGCGGGCTGGTCGTCGAGCTGAACTCCGGAATGGCCGGGCTCGCCCTGGCCATCGCTCTCGGCCCCGGCATCAGGTACCGCAGGGGAGAGCCCCCCGTGCCGAGCAACATCCCCTTCGTCATGCTGGGGCTGGGACTGCTGTGGTTCGGCTGGTTCGGGTTCAACGGCGGATCGGCTCTCAACGACGGCCGCGTCGCGGTCGCGGCGTTCCTCAGCACGATGATGGCCGGGAGCGCCGGGATGCTGACCTGGCTGATCCTGGAGTGGATCCGGTACCGGCACTTCACCAGACTCGGCTCGGCCACCGGCGCGCTGGCCGGGCTGGTGGCGATCACGCCGTCGTGCGCGTTCGTCAACGTGTGGGGCGCCCTGCTCATCGGCGTCGTGGCGGCGGTCGTGGTGTCCTACGCCGTGGAGTGGAAGCTGGTACTCGGCTACGACGACACCCTCGACGTGGTCGGCGTGCACGGCGCGGGCGGCATCGTCGGCGTCGTGCTCATCGGCCTGCTCGCCACCGGTGTGACCGGGAGCCCCACCAAGGGCCTGTTCTACGGCGGCTCCGGAGCGCTGCTGGGCAAACAGGTGGTGGCCGTCATCGTGGTGGCCGTCTACTCCTTCGTGATCACGTTCGTGATCGGCAAGGTCGTCGACGGGCTGTTCAGGATGAGGGAGACCAAGGAGGAACAGCTCGCCGGTTCCGACCTGCAGTTCGGGACGTAAGGCCGGGTCCCGGCCGGGTTTCGAGGCGTAAGGCCGGGTTTCGGGGCGTAAGGCCGGGTCCCGGCCGGGTCGCCGGGCAGGCGGGACCCGGCCGGGCCGGCGGCTTCACCTGCCCAGGAACCTCGCGGCGTTGCCCCCGAGCAGCTTGGCGCGGGCGGTGTCCGACAGGAACCCCGCCCCCCGGATCAGCGAGCCGACCGGCGTCTCGCCCAGCGGGTAGGGGAAGTCGGAGCCGAGCATGACCCGGTCCTCCCCCATGGTGTCCACCAGCAGCCGCAGCGCCCGCTCGTCGAAGACCACCGAGTCCACGCTGAAGCGCTCCACGTAGGCCGAGGGCGGCAGCTCCGAGGTCCCGACCACGTCGTTGCGGCGGTGCCAGGCGTTCTCGAAGCGGCCGAGCCAGAAGGCGAAGGAGCCGCCGCCGTGCGCGAAGCAGATGCGCAGGCTGTCCGGGACCCGGTCGAAGACGCCGCCCAGGATCAGGGCGAGCACCGACAGGTGGGTCTCGGCGGGCATGCCGACCAGCCACTGGGCCATCCAGCGCTGCAGCCGGGGGCCGCCCGCCATGTCCCATGGATGGACGAAGACGGGCGCGCCGACGGCCGCGCAGTGCTGGAGGAACTGGACGATCCCGGCGTCGTCGAGGTCACGGTCCCCGACGTGGTTGCCGATCTCGACGCCCGCGTGCCCCGCCGCCAGGCACCGGTCCAACTCGGCGCAGGCCAGGTCGGGGTCCTGGAGCGGGACCTGGCAGAACGGCACCAGCCGCTCGGAGGCGCAGATCTCCAGGGCCAGGTCGTTGAAGATCCTGGCGACGCCCGCGGCCTGCGCCGCGGGACGCTCGTAGGAGAAGAACACCGGCGTCGGCGAGACGACCTGGACGTCCACCCCGTCTGCGTCCATCTGGTCGAGGCGCACCGCCGGGTTCCAGCAGTCGTCCTGGATCCGGCGGAACTCCCGGTCGCCGAGCAGGATCATGGCCTCCCGCTCCGACTCGATCCGGAGCCTGGGCGCCTCGGGCCAGCCGAGGTCCGGCCAGCCCTTGGGGACGTGGTGCGTGTGGGCGTCGATGATCAACGGCTATCCCTTGCCCGGGTGGAGTGCGCCGCAGGCGTCACAGGTACGGGCCTCCTGGCTGTCGTAGAAGGCCTGGAAGATCGGCGGCAGGTCGTTCACGATGTCGCGGACCTGGAGCTCGACCTCGTGGACGACGGCGTTGCACTCCTGGCAGTACCAGCGGAACTTCTCCAGCACCCCCTCGGGCCTGATCCGCTCGACGAGGAAGCCGACCGAGCCCTCCTCGGGACGCTGCGGCGAGTGCGGCAGGTTCGGCGGGAGCAGCCACATCTGGCCCTCCTGGATGTGCACGGTATCCGGCCCGTTCTCGGTCATGACGTTGATGTGCATGTTGCCGCGGACCTGGTAGAACAGCTCCTCGTACGGGTCGACGTGGAAGTCGGTCCGGGCGTTCGGGCCGCCGACGACCATGACGATGAGGTCGTTCGAGTCCTCGAAGATGACCTTGTTACCGACCGGCGGCTTGAGCAGGTGGGCGTGCTCGTCGATCCACTTGGTGAAGTCGATGGGTGGTATCACTGGCCCTCCTGAGGGTTCTGCGTCGGCTTGTAGGCGACTGCCTGGATCTCGATGAGCAGGTGCGGGTGCGGGAGCTGGTGGACGGCGACGGTGGTCCTGGTCGGCCCGGTCTCGTCGAAGTACTCCGCGTAGACGGCGTTGTAGCCGCCGAAGTCGTTCATGTTCACCAGGTAGGCGGTGAGCTGGACGAGATCGTCGAGGCCGGCTCCGGCCGCCGCGAGGATGTCGCCGATGTTGTCGATCACGGCCCTGGTCTGCTCGGCGATGTCGAGCTTGACCGTGCCGAACTCGTCGGCCTCGGCCCCCGCGATCGTGTTGTCCGGCCTGCGGGAGCTGGTGCCGGACACGTAGATGAAGTCCCCGGCCCGCTTGACGTGCGGGAACCTCCCCCGTGGCGTGGCCTTGCCGCCGACGACCATTCCCCCGGTCGTTCCGCCGGTCATGAGGCGGCCCCCGGGGTGCCGGTGGCGGTGAAGGAGACCGAGCCCAGGTGCTGGACCTCCACCCTGACGTGCGCGCCCGAGGGGAGCGCGACGGCGGGCGTCGCGGCGCCCGCGAACAGGATCCAGCCGGGCTCCAGGACCAGGCCCGCCTGTACGGCCAGCCGCGCCGCCTCGGCCACGGCCCGGCGCGGGTCGCCCAGGATGGCGCCGGTCGACCCCGTCTGGACGGGACGGCCGTCGAGCTCCATGACGACCCCGAGGTTCCACAGGCCGGGGTCGTAGGGCTGCCAGGGGCCGAGCGCGTATCCGGCGGCCGAGGTGTTGTCGGCGATCACGTCCGGCAGCGAGAACCGGAAGTTCTCGTAGCGGGAGTCGATGATCTCGATTCCGGCCGCGGCGGCCACGACCGCGCCGGGCGCGAAGGCGTCGGCGACGGTGGCGATGCGGCGGCCGATCAGGTAGACGACCTCGGGCTCGATCCGCGGATGAATGTATCCCGATATATCGGCGTATGAGCCGTCGAGAACGGCCGACGACTCCGGAACCCTGCCGAAGATCACGTCGTGCACGCCCATCTGACGCCGCTTGCCCTCGCTGGTGAAGCCCAGCTTCACCCCGGCGAGGCGGTCGCCCCGCTCCAGGCGGAGCCGCAGCAGCTCCTCCTGGACCCGGTAGGCGGTGGCCACGTCGTAGTCCTGCTCCGGCTGCGCCACCGCGCGAGCCGTACGGGCCGCCTGGTCCAGCACGGCGGCGAGCTTGTGGATGTCGGTCACGCCTTCCCCTCCGCACGCGCCAGGTCCAGCGCGATGTCCACGATCATGTCCTCCTGGCCGCCGACCATCCTGCGGCGGCCCACCTCGGTCAGGATGGTCCGGGTGTCGATCCCGTAGCGCGCCGAGGCGGCCTCGGCGTGGCGCAGGAAGCTGGAGTAGACCCCGGCGTAGCCGAGCGTCAGCGTCTCCCTGTCCACCCGCACCGGGCGGTCCTGCAGCGGCCTGATCAGGTCGTCGGCCGCGTCCATCAGGGCGTTTAGGTCGCAGCCGTGCTCCCAGCCCATCAGGTCGGCGACCGCGACGAACACCTCGATCGGGCAGTTGCCCGCGCCCGCGCCCATCCCGGCCAGGGAGGCGTCGACCCGGTA
This sequence comes from Streptosporangium sp. NPDC051022, assembly GCF_040683035.1. NCBI lineage: Bacteria > Bacillati > Actinomycetota > Actinomycetes > Streptosporangiales > Streptosporangiaceae > Streptosporangium > Streptosporangium sp. NPDC051022. Next base: position 55,675 of record NZ_JBFBCF010000009.1, read on the forward strand.
GGTGCCGTTCTCCACCGCCACCACCGAGTTGGCCACGCCCAGGCCCAGGTTGTGGTGGGCGTGGACGCCGATCTCCGTCTCCTCGTCGAGCACCTCGCGGTAGGCCCGGACCCGCTCCCGCAGCCCGTCCATGGTCAGCCCGCCGCCCGAGTCGGTCACGTAGACGCAGTGCGCGCCGTACGACTCCATGAGCTTGGCCTGCCTGGCCAGCTCGTCGGGCGGGGCCATGTGGGACATCATCAGGAAGCCGGCCACGTCCATGCCCAGCTCGCGCGCGGTGGCGATGTGCTGGGCGGAGATGTCGGCCTCGGTGCAGTGGGTGGCGATCCTGACCGAGGTCACGCCGAGCGCGTGGGCGCGCTTGAGGTCGTGGATGGTGCCGATGCCGGGCAGCAGCAGGGTCGTCAGCTTCGCCTGCCGTACGGCTCCCGCGACCGCCTCGATCCACTCCTCGTCGGTGTGCGCGCCCGCGCCGTAGTTGAAGCTGCCCCCGGCGAGGCCGTCACCGTGGGCGATCTCGATGGCCGCCACGCCCGCGGCGTCCAGCGCGGCGGCGATCTCGGCGGCCTGGGCCGTGGTGTAGCGGTGCCGGATGGCGTGCATGCCATCCCGCAGCGTCACGTCCTGAACGTAGAGTTTCACGCGTTCACCTCCGCCAGCCGCTCGGCGGTGCGCAGCGCGGCCGAGGTCATGATGTCCAGGTTGCCCGCGTAGGCGGGCAGGTAGTGGGCGGCGCCCTCGACCTCCAGGAAGACGCTCACCTTGACGCCTCCGGTACGCTCACCGGTCGGCAGCGGCTCACCCTCCGGGATCCGGTCGAACTGCACGTCCTGCTTGAGCCGGTAGCCGGGCACGTACTCGCGGACCCGCTCCACCATGGCCTCCACGGCCCGCGCCACCTCGGCCTCGTCGCAGTCGTCGACGAGGCAGTAGACCGTGTCGCGCATGATCAGCGGCGGCTCGGCCGGGTTGAGAACGATGATCGCCTTGCCCTGGGCCGCCCCGCCGACCTCCTCGATCGCCCGGGAGGTCGTCTCGGTGAACTCGTCGATGTTGGCGCGGGTGCCGGGCCCGGCGGACTTGGAGGCGATCGAGGCGACGATCTCGGCGTACCGGACCGGGACCTGTGAGGCCACCGCCGCCACGATCGGGATCGTCGCCTGACCGCCGCAGGTGACCATGTTGAGGTTCTGCTCGCCGAGGTGGGCGTCCAGGTTCACCGGAGGCACCACGTAGGGCCCGACTGCGGCGGGGGTCAGGTCGATGACCCGCTTGCCGTGCGCCCGCAGCACCCGCTCGTTGTGCAGGTGCGCCTTCGCCGAGGTCGCGTCGAGGACGATGTCGACACCGGCGAAGCCGGGCAGCGCGACCAGGCCCTCGACACCCTCGTGGGTCGTGGCCACCCCGCGCCGCTTGGCACGGGCGAGGCCGTCGGAGTCGGGGTCGATGCCCGCCATGGCGACGACCTCGACCCGCTTGGACAGCAGGGCCTTGAACATCAGGTCGGTACCGATGTTCCCGGAACCGATGATCGCGATCCTCGCCGGCCTGCGGCCGTTCGCCGCACCCTGGGCGGGGGGATCGATGTGCTCGCCGGAGGTGCCGGCGACCACGCCGGACTCGACACTGGTCATGAGAAGACCGCCCTTACCGAACCGAGGCCGTCGATGTGGGCCTCCAAAACGTCACCGGACTCGATGGGAACCATGGGACCGAGCGCCCCGGTCAGCACGACGTCCCCGGCCAGCAGCGGGAAGTCCTTGGCGCCCAGCGCGTTGGCCAGCCAGACGGCGGCGTTGAGCGGGTGCCCCAGGCAGGCGGCGCCCACGCCGGTCGAGACCTCCTGGCCGCCCCGGTTCAGGGTCATCCCGGCCAGCCGCAGGTCCAGGCCGCGCAGGTCGACCGGGGTGTTGCCCAGGACGAACGCCCCGCTGGAGGCGTTGTCCGCGACCGTGTCGACGAGTGTGATGTCCCAGCCGGCGACCCGGCTGTCGACGATCTCGATCGCGGGCAGCGCGAAGTCGACCGCCCTGATGACGTCAGCCACCGTGAAGGGGCCGCCGACCAGGTCGCTCTTGAGGACCAGCGCGACCTCCGCCTCGGCCTTCGGCTGCAGGAAGCGCTCGGTGGGCACGGGCAGGCCGTCGAGGTAGGCCATGTCCGCGAAGAGCATGCCGAAGTCGGGCTGGTCGACGCCGAGCTGGCTCTGCACCGCCGGGGAGGTCAGGCCGATCTTCCGCCCGACCAGCCGCCGCCCCTCGTGCAGCGCCCGCCTGGTGTTGATCTCCTGTACCGCGTAGCCGATCTCCGCGGTCCCGGCCGGCAGCGTCTGCCGCACGGGCGGGCACGGCTTGCCGGTGCGGGCCGCCTCCAGAAGCTGGTCCGCCGCCTCGACGAGCACGTCGGTGGCGTCGCTCCACTCATCAGTCATTTCCCGGCTCCAGCTTGATCGTGATCGTGGTGGGTTCGGAGTAGAAGTCCAGGGAGTTGGTGCCGCCCTCCCTGCCGATGCCCGACAGCTTCACTCCTCCGAACGGGGTGCGCAGGTCCCTGAGGTACCAGGTGTTGACCCAGACCAGGCCCGCCTCAAGTGACTGGGCGACCCGGTGGGCCCTGCTGAGCCGCGAGGTCCACACCGTCGCCGCCAGGCCGTACTCGCTGTCGTTGGCCAGCTCGATCGCCTCGGCCTCGGTGTCGAACGGCGTGACGTGGCAGACCGGGCCGAAGATCTCCTCCCGGTTCACCCTGGAGCTCTGCGGCAGGCCGGTCAGCACGGTCGGCTCGACGTAGTATCCCCCGTCGCGGTCGTCGCCGAAGCTCGGCACGCCGCCGCCCGCCCTGAACTCGGCGCCGTCCTGTTCGGCGAGGCGGTAGTAGGACAGCACCTTGTCCCGGTGCTCGGCGGAGATCATGGGCATCATCGTGGTGTCCTCGTCCTCGGGACGCCCGAACCGCAGCTCCCCGGCCCGCTTGGCCAGCCGCGTGACGAACTCCTCGAAGACGGGCCGCTCCACGTAGAGCCGCTCGGTGCACAGGCAGACCTGGCCGCCGTTGGTGAAGACCGAGCGCACGCTGCCCTCGACGGCCGCGTCCAGGTCGGCGTCCGCGAAGACCAGCCCGGCGTTCTTGCCGCCCAGCTCGAACGAGACCGGCTTGACCCGGTCCGCCACGCTCTTCATGATCGTCGACCCGGTACGGCTCTCGCCGGTGAAGGTGACCGCGTCGACCCCCGGGTGCTCCACCAGGAACTGGCCGGTCGAGCCGCCGCCGAAGCCGTGCACGACGTTCAGGACACCCGGCGGCAGGCCGATCTCGGCGGCGATGTCCGCCAGCACGGCGACCGAGCTCGGCGTGTGCTCGGAGGGCTTGACCACGATGGTGTTGCCCGCCGCGAGCGAGGGACCGATCTTCCAGGTCGCCAGCAGGAACGGCAGGTTCCACGGCACGATGACCGCGACCACGCCGAGCGGCTTGCGCACTGTGTAGCTCAGCACGTCCGTCAGGTGGAAGGCGTTCTCCGGGCGCTGGGCGGCGATCTCGGCGAAGGACCGGAAGTTGGCCGCTCCGCGCGGGATGTCCAGGGTGCGGGTCTGCGTGATCGACTTACCGGTGTCCGCGATCTCCGCGGCCACCAGTTCCTCGAACCGCTCCTCGACCGCGTCGGCCAGACGGCGCATCCACACGGCCCGTTCCGCCACCGGCAGCGCCGCCCAGCCGGGCAGGGCCGCGCGGGCGGCGGTCACCGCCCGGTCGACGACGGCCCGGTCCGCCTCGTGGACCAGACGGACCGGCTTCCCGGTCACCGGGTCGTGGGTGGCGAACGTCGCGCCCTCGGCGACCGGTACCCCGCCGATGAAGTGGGTCACCAGGTCAGACAAGGCTTCTCCTCCCGAAAGGACCCTCCTGGGTCACTATGTATGGGTATATGGGGGCGAGCCCTTCATGGGCAACAATGTGTTCCGTGAAACGGAACCCCGACCGCCTGTCGATGCTGGAGAAGTCCTGGCTCGTGCTGGACTCGTTCCGCCCCACGGGAGGCCCGCTGCGGCTCACCGAGGTGGCCGAGCGCTGCCACCTGCCCAAGACCACCGCCTTCAGGCTCCTCACCGAACTCACCGAGATCGGCGCGATCACCCGCCGCGACGACGGCTACTACCTCGGCCGCCGCCTGTTCGAACTCGGTTCCATCGTGCCCCTCGAACGCGATCTGAGACACGCGGCACTCCCCTTCATGCACGACCTCTACGAGGCCACGCACGAAACCCTGCATCTGGGCGTGCGCGACGGCCTGGACGTGGTCTACGTCGAGAAGATCCGCGGCCAGGAGTCCTTCGCCCTGCCCTCCCGCGTCGGCGGCCGTCTCCCGCTGACCTGCACCGGGATCGGCAAGGCCCTGCTGGCCTACTCGGCCCCCGAGCTGATCGAGGAGGTCCTGAGCCGTCCCCTGCGCCGCCTGACCCCCCACTCGATCGTGGACCCGCAGCGTCTTGAGGAGACCCTCGGCCAGATCCAGGTCGCGGGCCTGGCCTACGAGCGCGAGGAGTCCCAGCTGGGGGGCGCCTGCATCGCGGCGCCGGTGTTCGGCGACGGCATGGCGGTCGCCGCCCTGTCGGTCTCCGTCCCCCTGGCCCGCTTCCAGCCGACCCGCCTGGCCCCCGCCGTCAAAGCCGCCGCCCTCGGCATCTCCCGCGCCCTCACCCGAGGCATCTGAGGGCTCACACCGATTCGCCGACGGGGGGATTCGGGGAACCTTGGAGGGACTTCAGGGGGGACTTCAGGGGAACTTCAGGGAACACAGAATCGCCGGCCGTTGAAAGCGAACGGTCGGCCGTACCTCTTTCCTCGGTCGAATTTCCCGACAAATCACCTATTCAGGAGTGGCCACGGGAGCGAGCCACCCGTCCGACGTGGCAGCCGGGGCGTCACGCTGGGCGAACCACCGGAATCGAAGCCCGGTCCCGGCGCCGACCGGCCATGAGAAGGGCCGAAAAGGCACGGACGGTTCACGGCGGCACCTCCGACGCCCGAGGACTTCGATGAGATCGTCGCCAAGAAGGTCATCCCCCGTTTCCCCCCGACAAGGGATGGTCGGCGAAGAAGCGTGACACGAGCAACGACAACGAGTACTACTTCTCGCACTACGACGGCTCCGCCTTCAGCGTCCTTCGCGGCCTCAAGGAGGGGATGACCATGGGAGTCATCGGCTACACGGCGATGGTCCCGGTACGGCCCGGCGACCTCGACATCAACGGCTCCCCCGTCTTCACCTCCTCCCACGCTCCCTCCCCCTCCTCCTGACCCCGGGCCCCGGGCCCCGGGCACGTTCACCGGCGCCGCCCGGAGACACCGGGGACGACGTGGAACCCCGCCCGAAGCCCCGCCACGGGCCCGCGAGATGGATGATCACGTCGAGACTTCGTGTCCCCCCGGGTTCGGCGGGTACACGGCTCGCTGTCCGTTCGATCGACCAGTTCGCAGGAGGAAACCTCCATGGAAACCCGCACCGAGAAGGTGACCGTCGCCGACGGCTCGTTCGATCTGCACCTGTGGGTGCCGGAGAGCGGGAGCGGCCCGGCCGTCCTGCTGATCCAGGAGATCTACGGGGTCGGGCCGTACATCAGGCAGGTCGCCGAGAAGCTGGCGGGGCTGGGATACGTCGTCGGCGCGCCGGACCTCTTCTGGCGGATCCAGCCCGGCTGGGCGTCCGACAACGACGAGGCCGGGACGGCGGAGTCGCTGAAGGTGGCCTCGCGGTTCGACGTCCCGCAGGGGGTGGCCGACTCGGCCCTGGCACTGGCCCGTCTGCGCGCGCTGCCCGAGGCGGACGGCGGGACCGGGGTGCTCGGCTTCTGCCTGGGCGGCTCGATCGCCTACCTCCTGGCGACCGCCGTCGAGACGGACGCGGTGGCGTCGTGCTACGGCTCGGCCGTACCGGGGGCGACAGGGCTGATGGAGAAGATCACCGCCCCGCTGCTGTTCGTCTTCGGCGGCTCGGACCCCTACATCCCCCGCGACCAGGTCGCCCAGGTGGAGCGGGCCGCCGCGGATCGGCCGAACGTGGAGACGTACGTCGCCGAACGGGCCGGGCACGCCTTCCTCAACCACGAGGCCCCGCAGTTCCACGACCCGCAGGCCGCACCCGAGGCCTGGGAGCGGGTCCTGGGCTTCCTGGAGCGGCGTCTCCGCTGAGCCCCGCCCCTCGGCCCCCGCCGGGTGGCGCGGGGGCGGGAGGGTGAGCCTGAGCCGCGTCCAGGCGACGATCGGGCCGAGGCCGTGGCGCCGTTTCCGGCGGTCCGGGCGTCCCTTACCCGAAGGTCACCTTCCTGTGTCCTCGGAGGGCTCCACTCCGGTTCCGCCCCCGACATCATTGCCCCATGCAACAGGTGTGGATCTTATGGGGAAATGTCATCATCGCGAGCGTCTTGGCGATCCCGCTCGCCGTCCTCACCGCCTGGCTGCTCGCCCGCCGCCGGGCGCGGAACGGTCACCCCCTCCCCCTCCGCACGGCCGCCGCCGACGTCGCCATGGCGGTCGGCACCGCCCCCTGGATCTGGATGATCCTCACCCCCGCCCCGGTCCCGAGCACCGTCAGCCTCATCCCGTTCAGGGATCTTCTCCTGCTGCTGCGAGGATCGGCCGACACACTGTTCGTGCAGGTCGGAGGGAATCTCCTGGTCTTCGCGGCGCTCGGCGCCCTGCTCCCGGTCCGCTCGGCGCGCTTCGCCTCGTTCACCAGGGTCGCGGGGGTCGCCGCGGCCGCGTCGTGCACCGTCGAGCTCCTGCAGTACGGCCTGCGCCTGGGCAGGGTGAGCTCCGTCGACGACGTGCTGATCAACACGGCGGGTGCGGTACTGGCCGCCGCCGTCACGCGGAGGTGGTGGGCCCGGACAATAGCGGCTGGGACCGTTCCACGGTAACGGCCCGGAAAAACCCCCGCAGATCGCCACACGGGCACGATCCGCTCAAAAGAAGCACGGGACCAACCTCTGCATCTGTGCGATCGTGGACAAGACGGGGCAAGTTCTCTGGAGACGCCAAACCCGGTTGGTGACAGAGGGTGATAAAACGTGCAGCAGTCCCCGGTTCCTCCCGAGCCCCCGATCTACCGGCGCATCGCCGACGGACTTCGCGAAGCGATCCTGTCCGGTGAACTCCGAGACGGGGACCGGCTTCCGGGCGAGAACGCCCTCATGGCCGAGTACGGCATAGCCCGCGCGACGGCCAGACAGGCCCTGTCCGTACTCATCAACGAAGGACTGGCCGTGCCCAAGCGCGGCTCGGGAGTCTACGTCCGGCTGTTCCGCCCGATCAGGCGGCACGGCTCGCGACGGCTCTCCCAGCGGCAGTGGGGGCAGGGGCAGGCGATCTGGGACTCCGACACCGCCGGCCGTCCCTACACCGTGGACGACGTGAACATCGACCGGGAGATCGCGGAGGAGGCCGTGGCCCGGGTCCTGAACAGCACCGAGGTTTGGGTGCGCCGCAGGCGCTATTCGGTGGACGGCAGACCCGTCCAGTTGTCCGTCTCCCACTTCCCCGCCGCGCTGGTCGAGGACACCCCGATCACGCGGGAGGACACGGGGCCGGGAGGCGTCTACGCGCGCCTGGGCGATCTCGGCCACGCGCCGGCGCACTTCACCGAGGAGGTGCGTGCCCGGATGCCGCATCCGCACGAGACCGTCCAGCTCGACCTGCCGGCGGGCACCCCGGTCGTCGTGATCTGCCGGATCGCCTACACGGCTGAGGGCGTCCCCGTCGAGGTCAACGAGATGACCCTCGACGCCGCCTCCTATGTACTCCAGTACGACTTCGACTCATAGATCAAGCCCGGTCGTCAAGCGATAGGTTGACCTGTCCTTCACGATCATTGATTTCTCTAGAGAAGTGCATCACCTTCGAGAAGTAGAACGTCGCGAGGGCCTGGGCGCGGGGAAGGTGCAGGGATGTCATTCGACCGGCATCTGGCGGAAATCGCCCGGGAGTTTCCCGAGTGGACGATCTGGCGGAGCGACGCGGGCAGGTGGTGGGCCACCCGCCACCACCCGCTGACCTCCGCCCAGCGCGATCTCGGCTGCGCCATGACCATCGACGCGGACGATCCGGAGAAGCTGCGCGAGCAGCTACGAGACCAGCAGGACCTCTCCGACGGATTCGACGACGAATCCGATGGAGCCGACGGATCCGTCGGAGAGGACTCCTGACGAGCCGCCCGGTGCCCGGGTCAGCGGACTTCGCGGCCCCGGCGCCGGGCCCCCAATCGCGGAAGCCCCCGACCCTATCGGGGGCGGGGGTTTCCGCTCGGCCTCATCTCTCGCCCGGCTCGGACTTCGCCCGCCTCCGGCTCCGCCGGGCCTCGCCCGGCCTCGGGCTCCGCCTGACTCCGGCTCCGTTCGGCCTCCTCCGGCCTCGGGCTCCGCTTGATATCAAGGACCGTACGGCCGTGGCATGGGATTCGACCGCGACCGGCCCGGCATCCGGCTACCTCCGGGTGACGTACTCGTCGTTCTCCCTGGCCGCCTGCCCCGCGGTCGCGTCGGTGTCGTCGAGACCCTGGTCACGCCTGCCCGCGGCGTAGGAGCCGTTGCGCCCCTCGTCATCGTCGTCCACGATCACCCGGACGGCCTCGACGTCGGGCTCGACGTCGAGCGGCGCGCCCGCCCTGGGAGCGGCCTCCCTCTCGGCGGCGAACGCCGTCCCGGCCCCGAAGGCGTCGAACTCCGTCCCGGACTCGAAGTCGTCCTCGGCCTCCGGCGCGCCCGCCGGAGCGGGGGCGGTGAGAGCGGGCTGGGCCGGAGCCGGGGGAAGCACCGCGTCCTCGTCGACCAGCGGCCCCGCGACGCCCTCCCGGTGCAGCAGGTCGCCGAGGACGGCGCCCATCTCGTTGAGACGGCGCATGACCTCGTGGTGGGTGTCGGTGAGGTAGGTGACCCGGCGTCCCGTCGTCTCGTCCAGGATCGTGGCACGCTGCTGGGCCGACGTCAGCGTGGCGTGGGCCTCGGCGTTGGCGTAGGTCACGGTCGACTCGGCCTCGGCGCGGGCGCCCTCGACCGTCCGCTCAGCCTCCTGCCTGGCGGAGGTGACCATCCGCTCGGCCTCGGTGCGGGCCGCGCGCAGCGTCTCGTCGGACTCGGTGCGGGCGGCGTTGAGGGTCTCCTCCGCGTCGCCCCCCGCCTGGGAGAGCATCTGCTCGGCCGTGTTCGTCGCGTCGGCGACCCGGCGCTCGGCCTCCTGCTGCGCGGCGTTCATGATGCCCTCGGCACGCTCCATGGCCGAGTTGACCATCCGCTCGGCCTCGGCGGTCGCGTCGTCGCAGAGCTTGTTGGCCTCGGCGGTGGCGACCTGCCGCTTGGCGGCGGCCTCCTCCTCGCCCAGCTTCAGGATCTGGCTGAGCCGCTCACCGAGCTCGTCGTAGTCTTGCGGGGCGTCGGAAAGACGCCGCCGGGCCTCCGCGAGCTCCACGCGGCCCTGCTCGGCCTGGTCGATCGACCGCGCGAGCCGTTCCTCCAGATCTCGGATCTGGTTGCGGGTACGGTTCATGTAGTCGTGGACCTGGCGGCGACTGTAGCCACGCATGACGACCTCGAACGAGTCCTCATGCATCAGATCTGGAAAGCTCTCGTGCTGGTTTGTCATGGCGCTACCCGTGGAGGTTGTGTGGCGGGAAAGGAGACGTCAGGAGACGACTTTCCTGCTTACTGCCCAAGACCGCAACCGGAACGCGCCACCGGCTTGCGGAAATATCGGACAACCTCACTCCGCGTAACATCGACCGCATGAACGCCATCCCGTACGTCGCCTCCCTCGACGGCGACGCGACCCCCCTGATCCATCCCGACGCCTACGTCGCCCCCGGAGCCGTGGTGGTCGGCCGGGTACGGCTCGGCCGCGCCTCGAACGTCTGGTACGGATCCGTCCTGCGGGGCGACGACGAGCTCATCGAGGTCGGCGAGGAGTGCAACATCCAGGACCTGTGCTGCCTGCACGCCGACCCCCGCGAGCCCGCGGTGCTGGAGGACCGGGTCAGCCTCGGCCACAAGGCCATGGTGCACGGCGCCCACGTGGAGACCGGCGCGCTCGTCGGCATCGGCGCGATCGTGCTCGGCGGGGCCCGGATCGGCGCGGGCTCGCTGATCGCGGCGGGCGCGCTGGTCGGACCGGGCAAGCGGATCCCCGCGGGGGTGCTCGTCGCGGGCGTCCCCGGAAAGATCGTGCGTGAGCTCACCGACGACGACCGCGCCTCCTTCGCCCGCACCCCCGACAACTACATCGCCAAGGCCGCGCGGCACCGCGCCGCGACCGTCGTCACCCCCGCCTGAGCGGCCCCCCGGACACCCGCCCGAACGCGCCCGAGCACTCACCGCGCCACCTGCGATGATCCACGGGGTCGCTGACGCGCGGAGAGGCCATCGGTAACATGACCGCCGTGCGGCAGTGGGATGGTTTCGACGCCATCGAGAGGGATGTGCGCCTCGTGGTCGCCGACCCTCGGTGGTCGGCGCTCCCGTTGCCCGCGCGGGCCCAGGCCGTCGCGCTGCGCACCCTGGCCACTCCGGACGGCGGCCGCTGGCTGTTCGGGGCGCACGCCCGGTGGTACCGCCAGGACCCGGCCGACGGTCGCTGGCACCTGGCAGCCCCGCCGGCCGATCCGAGGCTGCGCGCGGCGGCGCACGTGATCCAGGCCACCTCGGTGATCCTGCCGCACCTGGTCCCCGGCGTTCACGACTTCACCGCGGACCGGGGATCCGTCCAGGGGTTCGTCGGCCCGGACGTGCCCCCGGAGATCACCGAGCGGGTCCGCGAGCTGGTCGTCTCCCAGCGTGGCAGGCGCAGGGAGGACTTCCCGCTCACCGGCCCCTTCACCGAGGTCTTCGCCGGGGAGGTGCCCAGCCCGGTCGCCGCGATCTGGGGCACGCTCATGTGGTGCGCCTACGCGCCGGCCTTCGACGGCAACGAGGTCCTGCTGTCGATGTTCGGCGAGTTCCTGGCCCGCCCGCTGCCCGGCGACGAGTGGGTCCGCTGGCTGCCTCCCGCCTCGCTGCACGACCTGGCCGCGCTGTACGGCGAGCGGGCCAGGGCCGGCCACCCGGAGGCCGGGCTCAGGCTGGTCGCGCTGATGGCCGACACGGCCGCGATCATCAGGAACGACCCCCGTTTCCGGCCCCGGGCCGACGCCCTGCTGACCATGGTGCAGCCGGTGCTCCGCCGTACCGGGACCGACCACGACGTCGCGCGCTTCGGCGACGACGCGGTACGGCAGGCGTGGCTGTCGCGCTGCCCGCCCCACGTGACGCTGCCGGACACCTCCCCCGGGGAGCACTTCCAGCACGCGATCTACGACCTGGTCGAGACGCTGGGGTTCATCGTCCCCAAGGGCGCGGATCCCAGGGCCGTCGCGGCCTCGCTGCTCGCCGCCGACCTGACGCCGTTCGGTTCCAGGACGGCCGACGCGCTCTACCCGTGGCTGGACCCGGAGTTGCGCCACATCCTCCACGTGGTGCTCTCCGACCCGTCCCACCCGCTGCGGGGCTGCTGGCCGCGTTCCGGGGGGCTGCCCTCGGCGCTGCACCCACCGGGCAGGGCGGGAGCGGCGGCGCTGCTGGGCGCCGCCTACGCCACGGGGCTCGCGTGGTGCCGCCTCACCGGGACGGCGGTGCCGGAGCGCGGGTTCGCCACGGCCTCGGCGGTCGTGCATCTCCTGACGCACGAGCGGGACGATCCCGTCCCAGGAGTCTCGGGGACCTTCCCCCGTCACTTTTGACGAGTCTCAGCGCATTTGACCCACAGAGCCATTTATTTAACTTTCACTCCTCACATATCTCTATACACTTTATATATCTCGCAATTTGCCGAATTGTGATCTCAGGAGCGGGAAACGATCCTCCTGAGGTTGTGGTGACGCCGCGAGGAATGGTCCCGATGGGCCATGGGCACGCAAGACCTCCCACCGTAACCTCGAAGTGGGTGTGGGCTGCGGAAGGAAGGACGACGCGGTGGGGCACGACGACCTGGACTCTAGAGTCCACGACCGTGTCGCGTTGGACGAGATCGCACTCTATGCCGAGGTACTGACCGCCGTTGCCATCAGCGAACGGCCGCTCACCTTGGCTGAGCTCGACAACGCGCTCGGGTTAAGCGCTTCGGCGATCTGCTGAAGCCGATGGAAGAACTGTCTGAACGGCCTAGTCCCGGACTCCCCGACGGAGTCCGGGACCTGGTTCGTGAAGATGGTCCGGTGACTAGTCACGAACGGACAAGGCGCGCGATCGCCGCCGAGGCCTCCTTGATCTTCTCCTGCGCCTCCGGGCCGCCGGAGTTGACCGCGTCGGCGACGCAGTGCGCGATGTGATCCTCCAGAAGGCCGAGCGCCACGGCCTGGAGCGCTCGCGTGGCGGCCGACACCTGGGTCAGCACGTCAATGCAGTAGGCATCCTCATCGACCATGCGCTGCAGGCCCCTGATCTGCCCCTCGACCCGCCGTAGCCTGGTCAGATAGGCCTGCTTGTCTCCGCTGTAGCCATGCATGCCCCAACCGTACCCGCGTCAGGCGCAACGGGAAGTGGCCGCGATCAGTTTCTCCCACTGCCCGGCGACGGCGGGCGCCGTATGGACCGCCGCCGCCCCCAGCGCACCCGCGGCCAGTTCCCTGCGCCGCCGCTCGTCGTCGATGAGCGCCAGCAGCGCCGAGGCGTAGGCCTCGATCTCGCCGTCTCCCTCGGCGACCAGGACTCCGCTGCGGCCGTCGACCACGAGCTTCCCGGGACCGCTCGGGCTGTCGAACCCGATCACCGGCACCCCGCTGGCCATCGCCTCGATCACCGTCATCCCGGGCGTCTCGTCCCTGGAGGTCACCGCCACGATCGACGCCTTGGCGAACTCACCGGTCAGGTCGGCCGTCGTCCCCATGAAGTAGACGTGGTTGTGCAGGTTCAGCTCCTGGACCAGGGCTCGCAGGCGCCTCTCCTCGGGGCCGCCGCCGTACAGGCGCAGCCGCCAGTCGGGGCGCTTGTCCGCGACGACGGCGAAGGCGCGGACCAGCCGGTCGTAGGCCTTCACCGGCTCCCAGCGCCCGCCCGCGGCGATGATGCGGTTGTCCATGCGCGAGCGCGGCCAGGGGCCGGCGGGCAGCGCGTCGGGGATCACCTCGACGTCGCCGCCGTTCAGCAGGCGGCTCCAGTCCTGCCTGCTCCGCTCGGTCGCGGTGACGACCGCGCTGAGGCGGGGGTAGAACTTGGCGATCGACCCCGGCAGCGGCGGGCGGCCCCACTCCCTGGCGATCCGCACGATCTCGCGGGGGGCGTGCCTGGCCACCTGGACGCTCAGACCCGGCCTGGTGCTGATGACCGCGTCGGCCTTGAGCCCGCGCAGGCGCCGCCACAGCGCGACCTCGGTGCGCATCTGGCCCCGTGGCAGCAGGTGCCGCACCCCGGGCTGGGCGTCGACGATCCAGGACAGCGTCACCTTCGGCGAGACCGGGAAGAACGGTCTCTCACGGTGCCGGCGGACGCTGAGGATCTCCACGTCGTGGCGCTCGGCGAGCTCCTCGGCGAGGTTGACGACCGACCGGACGTCGCCGCGCATGCCGTAGACCGAGGGGACGAGCATGCAGATCCTCATCCCCCCACCTCGATCCTGAGCTCGTCGTCCGCGGTGTAGCAGGGCCTGATCGGCACGCCGTCGATCCGCACCGCCGGGTACTGGAGGCGGCGGCGCTTGCCGTTCACGTCGTCGAGGCGGGAGCCGAGACGGAGCGGCGCGGGCAGGCCGTCGATCTCCAGCGTGGGCTCCCAGATCCCCGGCTGCTCGGGAGCCGCGGCGAGCACGTCGCACAGGGAGAGCGCGGCGTGGAAGCGCACCCCCTGGACCGTCGCGGCCGAGGTCAGCTCGGCGTCGGGGCCGCCGCGGCGCAGCGCGAGCCGTGCCTCGTGCCGGGACTCGTCGTCGTCGAGACCGGTGAAGGCCAGCAGCCCGGTCACCTCGAAGCGGCCCTCGCGGAACCAGACGGCGCGGACCTCGGCGACCGGCTGCGCGTCGTCGATCTTCAGGGCCAGGAAGCCGTTGCGCGTCCGGTAGGCCCGGTAGGCCAGCGTGCGCCTGCTCAGCGCGTAGGCGTCGAGATGGTCGAGGGAGAAGCCGGGATCGACGCTGCGCAGCCTGGTGCGCGAGCCGTCCTGCTTGAGGTAGGTGTCCCAGCGGCCCGGGCTGAGCGGCAGCGGGGCCAGCGAGAGGGCGAGCGTCGCGTCGCGCGCCTCGGCCCCGGTCGCGCCCAGGGGCAGCCTGTGCTCGACGGCCGTGCCCCGCTGGCGCAGGACCAGCTCACTGTCGGCGGCGAGCGGCCCGTCGATGGCCAGCCGGAGGGTCAGGATGTCGGCCAGCGTGACCTCGGCGTCGGTGACGACGACACGCACCGTTGGCCCCCTCCCCGTCGAACGGCTCCGCGACGTTGAGATTACCGTGATTTTTCTGTTATAGACAGGATGACTTTCAGGGCCTCTGTCCTTTTCGTGGAAGCTTGACCAGCTGTCAGGCACGGCCTGCGGCACGCGGGCCGTGCCCGACAGCGGGAGCGGGTCAGACCGGGGAGGCGGAGGACTCCGCGGGCCGGCCCTTGATGGACTTGATCAGCAGCTGGGAGACGTCGACGACCTCCAGCGTCTCCTTCGCCTCGCCCGCGTTCTTCTTCTCGTTGATCGAGTCACCCAGCATGACCAGGCAGAACGGGCACGCGGTCGAGATGGTGTCCGGGTCGGTGGTCAGCGCCTCGTCCACGCGCTCGGTGTTGATGCGCTTGCCGAGCCGCTCCTCCATCCACATCCGCGCGCCACCGGCGCCGCAGCAGAAGCCGCGTTCCTTGTGGCGGTGCATCTCCTGGGCCTGCACGCCGGGCACCTTGGCCATGATGTCGCGCGGCTGGGAGTAGACCTTGTTGTGACGTCCGAGGAAGCACGGGTCGTGGTAGGTGATCTTCTCCTCGATGGGCGTGACCGGGATCAGCTTGCCCTCGTCGACCAGCTTGGCCAGCAGCTGGGTGTGGTGCACGACCTCGAAGGTGCCGCCGAGCTGGGGATACTCGTTGGCGAGGGTGTTGAAGCAGTGCGGGCAGGTCGCGACGATCTTCTTGACCCCGGCCTCGTTGAGCGTCTCGATGTTCTGCTTGGCGAGCATGTCGAACAGGTACTCCATGCCCAGGCGGCGTGCCGGGTCGCCGGTGCACGCCTCCATCGGGCCGAGCACCGCGAACTTCACGCCCGCGATGTGCAGCAGCTCCGCGACCGCCTTCGTGGTCTTCTTGGCCCGGTCCTCCAGGGCTCCGGCGCAGCCGACCCAGAAGAGGTACTCGGTGTCCTCGGGCATCTTCTCGTCGATGAGCTGGATCTCGATGGGGTCGTCGTCGCGGCTCGCGAGCTCCTCGATCCAGTCGGCCCGCTTCATCTCGGACATCCCCCACGGGTTGCCCTTGTTCTCGAGGTTC
The DNA here is from genome assembly GCF_040683035.1 of Streptosporangium sp. NPDC051022. Lineage (NCBI taxonomy): Bacteria > Bacillati > Actinomycetota > Actinomycetes > Streptosporangiales > Streptosporangiaceae > Streptosporangium > Streptosporangium sp. NPDC051022. The sequence goes on from NZ_JBFBCF010000009.1 coordinate 71,144, forward strand.
TTGACCATGACGCCGGCCTCGGACGGGAAGTTCGACTCCACCATCGCCTGGTAGCGGCGCATGTCCAGGATGTGGTCGATGTGCTCGATGTCCACCGGGCACTGCTCGACGCAGGCACCGCAGTTGGTGCAGGACCAGAGCACGTCGGGGTGGATGACGCCGTCCTCGCCGACCAGCGGCTTGCTCAGCAGGGACAGCACGTCCTCGGGCAGGTCGGCGCGCTGCTCCTCGGTGGCCGCGAGATACGGGGCGACCTTGAAGGCGTGGTCGCGCTGGTCGAGGATCAGCATCTTCGGCGACAGCGGCTTGTCGGTGTTCCAGGCGGGGCACTGCGACTGGCAGCGACCGCACTCGGTGCAGGTGTAGAAGTCGAGGAAGCCCTTCCAGGTGGTCTCCTCGATCTTGCCGCGGCCCAGCCTGTCACCGTCGAGGTCCTCGTCCTCGAAGTCGACGACCTTGCCGTCGATCCGCATCGGCTGGGCGGGCCCGTTGCCGTCGGGGCGCCGGGAGAACATCACGTTCAGCGGCGCGGTGAAGATGTGCAGGTGCTTGGAGTTCACCACGATCACGAGGAAGACCAGCATGACGCCGATGTGCAGCAGCAGGCCGACGTGCTCCAGGGCCTCGTTGGCGGACTCTCCCAGCGGCCGCAGCACGGCGCCGGCGGCCTCGGAGGCGAAGGCTCCGGAGGCGTAGGGGAGGTTGCCGGTGTTGTGGGCCGCGCCCCGGAAGAGGAACATCGTCCAGATCACGTTGAAGATCATGAAGAGGACGAGCCAGGCGCCGCCGAGGTGCGAGCCGGAGAAGCGGGACCTGCGGCCCAGCTTCTTGGGCGAGTTCTTGACCCGGATGACGGCGAACGCGATCAGGCCGAACAGGGCCGCGACCGCGATGAAGTCCTGCAGGAAGCCCAGCACGGCCCAGGTCCCGATGAGCGGGATGTGGAAATCGGGCGTGCCGGTGATCGCTCCCTGAATCAGCGCGCCGTACGCCTCCAGATAGACGGTCGCCAGGATGAAGAAGGCCCACATGACGAAGAAGTGGGCGGTGCCAGAGGGGGTCCATTTCAGCAGCTTCTTCTGGCCGAAGACCTCGACCAGCTGCGTCTTGACCTCGGTTCCCACGTTGTTTCTGGCGTACTCGATCCGTTCGGGCGCTGGAGGCCCGACGGTGGCGAGTTTATAGAGGAACAGCACGCGGCGCGCGGCGAGCGCGAGCGCGACTACTGTCATGATCAGGCCGATGATCGCTACCCAGAGCACGGGTCCTCCCACAGACGGCGTTGGCTGTCAGCGTACGACCGCGGCCCATCCACGGTGACGACGGGTCACCTCGAAATCTACCCGCCGGTAACACATTCCCTGCCGGTGACTCGTGGTGACCGTCGCCACCATACGGTCATTCCACTACGTAGAACAATAATCTGCCCACTCAACGGCATCACAGCGGGTCGAGATAGCGCTGGACGGTGGGCGCGAGCAGCTCCACCAGCTCCTCGACGCCGACCGAGGCGAGAGGCTCCAACTGGAGCACGTAGCGGACCAGGACGGTGCCGAACAGCTGGGCGAAGGCCAGCTCCATCCGGAGCGGCGGGATCCCGAGCGCCTCCGCGACCCGGTTCAGCAGCGCCTGCGTCATGAACTCGCGGATCATGACGACCATCCGCTCGTTGGTCATCGCGGTGCGCATCAGCGCCAGCACGGGCTGACGCGCCGCGGCCTCCGAGGTCATCGTCAGGACGAACCGGGTCAGCCGCTCGCCGATCTCCTCGCGCGGCCCGGCCAGCAGCAGCGGGATGACGTTCTCGGGGTTGATCGGCAGCTCCATCGCCGCGACGAACATGCCCTCCTTGCTCGCGAAGTAATGGTGGACCAGCGCCGGGTCGACCTCCGCCCGCCTGGCGATGCCGCGCACCGTCGCCTTGTCGAACCCCTTCTCCGCGAAGGCCTCGCGCGCCGCCGCGAGGATCTGCCCTCGCGTGTCCGCCGACCCCGGCCTGCGCCCCGGCCGCCGCCTGCTCGCCGACGCCTGCTCGGTCACGCGCCCGGACCCGACGACCCGGCCTTGGCGGACCCGGTCCCCGAGCCGGCGGTCCCGGCGGTCCCCGGCTTGGCGGGGGCGGCGAGGTGCAGGCGCGCGAAGGCCAGCGCCTCGGCGAGGTCGTCGATCCGCTCGGTACGGCCCGCGGCCTTGCGCGTGTTGATCTCCAGAACGACCAGCCCGTCGTAGCCGTTGCCCGCCAGGCGCTCCAGAACCGGCCCGCACGGCTGGTTGCCCCGCCCGGGGACCAGGTGCTCGTCCTTGTTGGCTATCCCGACGCCGTCGGCCAGGTGCAGGTGGGCGAGCCGGTCACCGAGCTTGCCGACCATCTCCATCGCGTCCGAGCCGGACACGGCGGTGTGCGAGAGATCCAGGGTGACCTGGGGGAAGTCGTAGTCGATCGGGTTCCAGTCGGGCGAGTAGGGGATCATCTCGTTGCCCCTGGCCCGCAGCGGGAACATGTTCTCGACCGCGAAGACCACGTCGGTCTCCTCGCGCATCCTGGCCAGGCCGATCTCGAACTCGCGCGCGTAGTCGCGCTGCCAGCGGAACGGCGGATGCACGACCACGGTCCTGGCCCCGACCCGCTCGGCGGCCTGCTGCGCCCGCTGGAGCTTGGCCCAGGGGTCCTTGCCCCACACACGCTGGGTCACCAGCAGGCACGGCGCGTGGATCGCCAGGATCGGCAGCCCGTAGTGGTCCGACAGCCGCTCCAGGACGTCGATGTCCTGACTCACGGGGTCGGCGCCCACCATGATCTCGACACCGTCGTATCCCAGTCGCGAGGCCAGCTCAAAGGCGTCCGGTGTGCGCTCCGGGTACACCGACGCGGTGGACAGTGCGATCTTCGCGCTGGTCACTCGGGTAACGCTCATACGACTTCCTCGTCTCCGGGCCGGAGTCCGTGTGAGCGGACACCCCTGTCGCCCTCGGCTCGCTCGCTCACCTTGCCAGCCTAAGCGCGCCGGGCGAACAGTGGCGTACGACATCACCAGCGCGCCGGGGAAAGGAGACCGGACGGACCGCGGCGGATCCGCGTGTCGCTACCGTTGGGGCATGTCGCGGTTCATGAAGGGCGCCATTCCCAGCCCGAACATCTGGAACACGCCCCAGACGTACGAGCTGGAGAACCGGGCGGTCGACCCCGAGGGCCGCGTCGAGGCGGCCATGGCCGCCATCAGGCCGCCGGCCGCCGCGACCGTCCTCGACATCGGCTGCGGCACGGGCTACCACCTGCCTTCGCTGTCCGCCACGGCCGCCCGCGTGATCGGCGTCGAGCCCCACGACGACCTCGTCCAGCTGGCCAGGCGCCGCTGCCGCGCCCTGCCCAACGTGGAGGTCCACCGGGCCACCGCCCAGGACCTTCCGCTCCCCGACGCCTCGGTCGACGTGGCCGTCGCCCGCTGGGCCTATTTCTTCGGTCCCGGCTGCGAGCCGGGCCTGGCCGAGCTGTCCCGGGTGGTACGGCGCGGCGGCACGGCCTTCGTGATCGACCTCGACGCCACCCGCGGCGCGTTCGGCCGCTGGTTCAGCCGGTCGGTCCCCTCCTACTCGGCCAAGGCCGTCGAGGACTTCTGGGCCCGCCAGGGCTGGCGGCGCGACCCTCTCGACCTGCGCATGGTCTTCGAGCGCCGCGCCGACCTCGAGGCGGTGCTCCGCATCGAGTTCACCCCCGCGGTCGCCGGTCAGGCCATCGCGGAGACCCCGGGCCTGGAGATCGCCTATCCCAACGTGCTCCGCTGGAAGCGGTTCTAGGAGCCTCGGGGGCGGAGCGCCCGGCGTCGCCCGCCGTACGGGTGGGCCGTTCTCTCCCGCGAACGGCGGCGATGGTGACGAACATCATATTTTTCGCGTTCGATCGCGACGACGACGCGCGTGACCCCGGCGAATCCCGCCCGCCGCTCCCCCGCGGCCACCGTTCCCCGGCTCCCGGGCCCGGCCGGGGAATGCGGCGGGCGCCGTTCGCCGCTTGACCTTGACGTCGGCGTCAATGTCTACCGTGATGCCCATAAGGAGGGCCGGATGCGGATCGGGGAGCTCGCGAGGCGGACGGGGGTCAGCACCCGGGCGCTGCGCTACTACGAGCAGCAGGGGCTGATCGTGGCCCGGCGGGCGTCCAACGGCTACCGGGAGTACAGCGAGGCGGACCTCAGGCTCGTCGCCGAGATCAGGACGCTGATGACCGTCGGGTTCACGCTGGAGGACGCCCGGCCGTTCGTGGCGTGCCTGCGGGCAGGACACGATTCGGGGGCGTCCTGTCCGGAGTCGGTGGCGGTCTACCGGCGCAAGCTGGCCGAGATCGACGACGAGATCCGCGCGCTGCTGGTCCGCAGGGCCGAGGTCGCGGGGCAGCTGAGCGCCGCCTGCCCCGGATGCGTGTTCACAAAGCAGGAGGAATCATGATCACTTTGACCGCCGACAACTTCACCGAGCAGGTGCTCAACAGCGACAAGCCCGTCCTGGTCGACTTCTGGGCCGAGTGGTGCGGCCCGTGCCGGATGATCGCGCCGGTCCTGGAGGAGATCGAGGCCGAGTACGGCGACCGCGTCACGATCGCCAAGCTCAACGCCGACGACTACCCCGAGATCTCCGCCAGGTACGGCGTCCTCGGCCTGCCGACGCTCAACCTCTACAAGGACGGCGAGGTCGTGCGGCAGATCAAGGGCGCCAAGCCGAAGCGCCTGCTCCTGGCCGACCTCGAAGGCCACATCTGACCTGACCGGGCGGTCCCCGGGCGGCCTTCGTACGGCACGGCCGTGCCGTACGAGATGAAAGTTGTCGGCCCGGACGGGTAACGTGCGGCCATGGCTAAGAAGGTCGGCTATCGCTGCGGCGAGTGCGGTTGGCAGACCGCCAAGTGGGTGGGGCGCTGCGGCGAGTGCCAGGCCTGGGGCACGGTCGAGGAGGAGAGCGCGCGCGGCGGCGTCACCGTCGCCTCGGCGGGGGCGGTCTCGGCCCCGGCCGTCCCGATCGGTCAGGTCAGGGCCGAGACGGCGCACGCCCGCAGCACCGGGGTCGGCGAGCTCGACCGGGTGCTCGGCGGCGGCCTGGTGCCCGGTGCGGTGGTGCTGCTGGCCGGAGAACCCGGCATCGGCAAGTCCACGCTCCTGCTGGAGGCCGCGTCCAAGATCGCCCGTCAGCAGACAGTCCTCTACATCACCGGCGAGGAGTCGGCCTCCCAGGTGCGGGTCAGGGCCGACCGGATCGGTGCGATCCAGGACCGTCTCTACCTCGCGGCGGAGACCGACCTGGGCGCGCTGGTCGCCCACGTGGAGAAGGTCCAGCCCGACCTGCTCATCGTCGACTCGGTGCAGACGATCGGCTCGGCCCTGGCCACCGGGGTGCCCGGCGGCGTCACCCAGGTCCGGGAGGTCGCCGGAAACGTGATCCGGCTGGCCAAGGAGCGCGGCATGTCCACGGTGCTGGTCGGCCACGTCACCAAGGAGGGCTCGATCGCGGGCCCCCGGACGCTGGAGCACCTGGTCGACGTCGTGCTCCACTTCGAGGGCGACCGGCACTCCCGGCTCCGCATGGTCCGCGCGATCAAGAACCGGTACGGTCCCGTCGACGAGGTCGGCTGCTTCGACCTGCACGAGGCCGGCATCGAGGGCATCGCGGACGCCAGCGGCCTGTTCGTCTCCCACCGCAACGACCCGGTGCCCGGCACGTGCGTGACCGTCACCCTGGAGGGCACCAGGCCGCTGCCCGCCGAGGTCCAGGCCCTGGTCGCGCGGACCGAGGCCCAGCAGCCGCGCCGCTCCTCCTCCGGTCTCGACACCTACCGGGTGACGATGGTGCTGGCCGTGCTCGAACGACGGCTCAACGCCAAGCTCGGCGGCTGCGACGTGTTCACCGCGACCGTCGGCGGCATCAAGCTCAGCGATCCGGCGATCGACCTGTCGGTGATGCTCGCGGTGGCCAGCGCGGCCGGGGACAAGCCGCTGCCCCGCGGTCTGGTAGTGCTGGGCGAGGTCGGCCTGGCCGGGGAGCTGCGCCCGGTGCGCGACGTCCGGCGGCGGCTGTCGGAGGCCTCAAGGCTGGGCTTCACCCGCGCCCTGGTCCCCGCCGGCTCCCTCGACGCGGGCAAGAGACGCGACGGCGCCCGCTCCCTCGTCCCCGTCGGCGGCCGGGGCGCGAACTTCATGCCGGGTTTCGACGTTGTCGAAGCGGAGAATGTTTGGGACGCGCTCACCCACGTCACCTAGGTTCGGCAGTCCGGCGGTCAGGACTCCGCAGTGCCTCCGCCGGTAAGCTGAGTGTGACACGCAGACCACGGGGGTCATGTGGCAGCAACCTACAAGGGACTCGACGAACAAGGGCTCGACGAACGCCGCAGAGGCGTTCTCGCCGCGGTCGCACCGGGCACCGAGTTACGCGATGGCCTGGAACGCATCCTCCGCGGGCACACAGGCGGTCTGATCGTGCTGGGCTACGACGGCACGGTCGAGGAGATCTGCAGCGGCGGGTTCGAGCTGGACGTCGAGTTCTCCGCGACGCGACTGCGTGAACTGGCCAAGATGGACGGCGCCATCGTGCTGAGCTCCGGCGATCACAAGATCGTTCGAGCCGCCGTTCACCTGATGCCCGATCCGTCCATTCCCACCGACGAGTCCGGCACCCGGCACCGCACCGCCCAGCGCGTGGCCGTGCAGACGGCCTTCCCCGTCATCTCCCTCAGCAAGTCCATGCGGATCATCGCCCTCTACCTCGACGGGATCCGTTACGTGCTGGAGGAGTCGGCGGTGATCCTGTCCAAGGCCAACCAGGCCCTGGCCACGCTGGAGCGCTACAAACTCCGCCTCGACGAGGTGTCCGGCACGCTGTCGGCGCTGGAGATCGAGGACCTGGTGACCGTCCGCGACGTGGCGGTGGTCGCCCAGCGGCTGGAGATGGTCCGGCGCATCTCCGACGAGATCGCCGGCTACGTGGTCGAGCTCGGCACCGACGGACGGCTGCTCTCCCTGCAGCTCAACGAGCTGGCCGCCGGCACCGAGAGCGACCGCGAGCTGATCGTGCGCGACTACCTGCCCGCGTCGGCCCGTCGCCCGCGCAAGTTCGCCGATGCCCTGCACGACCTTGAGCAGCTCTCCTCCGACGGCCTGCTCGACCTGTCCGCCGTCGCCCAGGTTCTGGGCCAGTCGGGCAGCGACGCGCTGGAAACCCCGGTCAGCCCCCGTGGCTACCGCCTGCTGGCCAAGGTGCCCCGGCTGCCCGGCACGGTGGTCGACCGCCTGGTCGACCAGTTCGGCAGCCTGCAGAAGCTCCTGGCCGCCAGCACCGGCGACCTCCAGGAGGTCGGCGGGGTCGGCGAGGCCAGGGCGCGGCACATCCGCGAGGGCCTGTCCCGGCTGGCCGAGTCCTCCATCCTGGAACGCTACGTCTGACATCTCCGCGAAAGCGGCCTCACCCCGCGACCACACCACCGGCACCCTGCGGACGCCGGCCGGAACACGGGGAGCCTCCGGCGTGGGCCCCTAACGCAGATGGAAGACGGTTTTGCGGCTCTTGAGGTGGAGGCCGCTGACCGTGGCGACGTAGGTCCCCGTCCTGGCGGCGGCACGCTCGGCCTCGCAGTCCCCGCCGGAACGGCGGCGGTCCCACTCGATCTGCCGGACGTACGGGATGCCCCGGTCGAGCCGGTGGACGTCCTCGGTCTCACCGCTGACGCAGTCGGCGGACGACCAGACGCGGTCCGTCCCCGAGGTGATGAGGACCTCCAGCGCCCGTGACCCGACGTCGGCCGTGCACATCACCTTGCTGGTGTTCACCAGCGTGAGGATGAAGCGGGGCCGGTCGCGCCCGGTGTAGATCTCCCCCTGCCCCTGCATGTGCAGCACGAGGTCGGACGGGTCGCAGGTCTCGCCGGGCCGCCTGGTCTTGACGGGCGGCTTGGGTTTGGCCGAGGCGGTGGGGGTCGCCGAGACGGACGACGTCGGCGTGGGAGTGGGAGTGATCGTGACCGCGGGCAGCAGCGCCAGTATCGGATCCGGCGTGGGCGACTCGCCCGCCAGGGGGTTCGCCTTCGGCTCGCCGTCCGGCCCGCTCGCCGAACAGGCCCACGCCACGATGGCCACCACCACGAGCACGCCGACGAGCGCGGCCATCCGGCGCCGCCAGTAGACGTCCACCCCTATGTCGCTACGGAAAGTGTCCGGATCCATACGCACAGTATGAAGATTCCCCGTGGGCCGTGAGGGGCGACCCGCCGCTCCCGCCACCCCGTTTCGGCGAGCCGAACCGGGCGAAGGCGGTGAACCACGCCTTGGACGGCACTATCGTCGGAGGGTGCCCGAGTCGAACCGTCTACTGGAACCCGTTCTCAGCTGGTACGCCGGCAATGCCCGCGACCTCCCGTGGCGTACCCCGGACGCCTCCCCCTGGTCGGTCCTGGTCAGCGAGATCATGTTGCAGCAGACCCCGGTGGTCCGGGTGCTTCCCGTCTGGACCGAGTGGATGGAGCGCTGGCCGACGCCCGCCGCCCTCGCCCAGGAGCCGCCCGGCGAGGCCGTACGCCACTGGGGCCGCCTCGGTTACCCGCGCCGCGCCCTCAACCTGCACGCCTGCGCCAGGGCGATCACCGACGACCACGGCGGGCAGGTTCCGGCGGACCACGCCACCCTGCTGACGCTGCCCGGCATCGGCGAGTACACCGCGGCGGCGGTGGCCAGCTTCGCCTTCGGGGGGCGGCACGCCGTCCTGGACACCAACGTCCGCCGGGTGCTGGCGCGGGCGGTGCGGAGCGAGGAGTATCCCCCCAAGGCCACCACGCCCGCCGAACGCAGGCTCGCGACCTCGCTGCTGCCGGACGCCGAGGACGCCCCCGTCTGGGCCGTCGCCGTCATGGAGCTGGGCGCCCTGGTCTGTACGGCCCGCGCCCCGCGCTGCGCCGACTGCCCGATCCTCGACCTGTGCGCCTGGCGGCTCGCCGGCAAGCCCCCCTACGAGGGGCCGGCCCGCAAGGGGCAGACCTACGCCGGCACCGACCGCCAGTGCCGTGGGCGCCTGCTGGCCGTCCTGCGCCAGGCCCACGGCCCCGTCCCCAAGGACGCCCTCGACGTGGTCTGGGACGACGCCCCGCAGCGGGAGCGCGCCCTCGACGGCCTGGTCGCCGACGGCCTGGCGGAGGTCCTCGACGACGGAACCTACCGGCTGCCCGCCTGACCCTCGGACCCCTCGCACTCCGGGCACCCAGGCCCGCCCCGCAGACGACCGGGCCCGGGCCGGAGCCGGCGTGCCCGGGAACGCGCACCGGGTCGAGCACCGCTCACAGGCGCCGATCCGCCCCGTGCCACCCCCCGCCGTACCGGCGCCCGCACGGGCACGGTGAAGGCAGGCGGGCGACACGCCGGCCCCCGGCCCAGGCCGGACCCGGGTGGAAACTCGGGCGACACGCCGGCCCCCGGCCCAGGCCGGACCCGGGTGGAGACTCGGGCGGCAGGGCAGGGGGGCAGGCCGGGGTCCGGGTGGGGATCAGGCGGCGAGGCTCAGGCCGAGGGCGGTGAGGTTGGTGCGGGCCCAGTCGAGTTCCTCGGCGAGCATGTTGACCAGGGCTCCGGGCCCCTTGGCCCGCAGCGGCACGGCCAGGTCGTGGGTCTCGACCTCGATGTGGGCGGTGCCGTGCACCGCGCCGGAGAGCATGGCGGTGAGGGTGTCCTCCAGGACCGAGCGGGTGCTCGGAAGCTCCTGGCAGGCGTCGCCGAAGTGGTTGTGGACGTGGCCGAGCTTGACGACCGGGGCACCGGCCGCGGCCAGGCCGCGCAGGGCCGCCCCCGCCTCCTCCGCGCCGCCCGCCAGGTGGCAGGCGTCCAGGCAGACGCCGAGGTGCTCGGAGTCGATGTCGCAGACCCGTTCGAGCGCCTGCTTCGTGGTCTCCAGCACGCAGCCGGGCCAGGGCTCGAAGCCGACCCTGATCGTCTTTCCGGTGACGCTGTAGAGGCCGCGCAGCTCGCGGGAGAGGCGTTCGAGGCGGCGCGCGGCGATGGCGTGCAGGTCGGCGGGCCAGTCACGGCGCCAGCCGATGGGGATGGTCGAGATGCTGCCGAACTGGACGTCCTCCGGCAGCAGGAACGCCAGGATCTTGGCCAGCGCCATCGTGTAGCGGTAGCGCTCCGGCTTGGCCCAGTCGGGCCCCGGGGACTCCTGGTTGCGGCCGCCGGTGCCGTTGAGGCTGACGACCTCCAGGCCCCGCTCCTCCAGGGAGCGGCGCAGGCGGACCAGTTCGATGCGGTCGGCGACGAGATGGTCGGCGACGCCCGGGGAGAGCCAGAGCCCGACGCCCATCCGGGACACGCCCAGACGCTTGCGCACCGGAACCGCGTATCGGGTCAGGTGCGCGATCAGGTTCTCCAGGTCCTCAGCGGGATGGACGCCCGCGTTGTAGGACAGGTGAACGAGAGTCCCGTCCTGGTGTCGCAAACGCATCCGATGCCTCCAAGGATTGTGGTGCCTTCGGGTAAGTGACCCTGATTGCCCCCAGGCGGTCACGACAGCATGGGTCGGCGGGGTCCTGCCCGGCCGGGAACTCGGCCCGGTTCGCCGAGCATTCCGTACGGGCACCGGGCTCCGCGTCACTCGCGCAGCTGATTCGCCGGTACGCCGCCGGGCTGATCTCAGGACCGGTCTCGCCGCAATCGGTACAGCATATGGATCACTTGGTGAGCCCTTCCAGGCTCACTCTACAGAGTGTAGTACTACCTGTGGTGGTGGGATACCTCCTTGGATAACAAATGAGCAGACCCCGCCGTGATGTCCTCACGGCGGGGTCTGCTCGTTTTACCGCTGGTATGCCGTCTAGTGCTGGATCGGCTCCGCGATGGCGGCGGCCGAGTCGGGGACCTGGCTGGCGGGCGCGGTCTCACCGACGAAGGTGAACTTCGCGTTGTCGCCCTCGCCCTCGATCCCGATCTTGACGATCTGGCCGGGCCTGAGCTCGCCGTACAGGATCTTCTCCGACAGCGTGTCCTCCAGCTCGCGCTGGATCGTCCGGCGCAGCGGACGGGCGCCCATCACGGGGTCGTAGCCACGGTCGGCCAGCAGCTGCTTGGCCTCCTGCGTGAGCTCCATCCCCATGTCGCGGTCCTTCAGGCGCAGCGCCACCTGGGCGAGCATCAGATCGACGATCTGGATGATCTCCTTCGGCGTGAGCTGGTGGAAGACCACGATGTCGTCGACACGGTTGAGGAACTCGGGCCGGAAGTGCTGCTTGAGCTCCTCCTGGACCTTGGCCTTCATCCGGTCGTAGTTCGACTCGGTGTCGTTGGACTTCGCGAAGCCGACCCCGATGCCCTTGGAGATGTCGCGGGTGCCGAGGTTGGTCGTCATGATGATGACGGTGTTCTTGAAGTCGACCACCCGTCCCTGGGCGTCGGTCAGGCGACCGTCCTCCAGGATCTGCAGCAGCGAGTTGAAGATGTCCGGGTGAGCCTTCTCGATCTCGTCGAAGAGGACCACGGAGAACGGCTTGCGCCGCACCTTCTCGGTGAGCTGGCCACCCTCCTCGTATCCGACGTAGCCGGGAGGAGAGCCGAACAGCCTGGAGACGGTGTGCTTCTCCATGAACTCGGACATGTCCAGCATGATCAGCGCGTCCTCGTCCCCGAACAGGAACTCGGCGAGCGCCTTGGACAGCTCGGTCTTACCGACACCGGACGGGCCGGCGAAGATGAACGAGCCACCCGGGCGGCGCGGGTCCTTCAGACCGGCGCGGGTACGGCGGATCGAACGGGACAGACCCTTGATGGCGTCGTCCTGGCCGATGATCCGCTTGTGCAGCTCCTCCTCCATGCGGAGCAGCCGCTGGGACTCCTCCTCGGTGAGCTTGAAGACCGGGATGCCGGTGGCCGTCGCCAGGACCTCGGCGATGAGCTCCTCGGTGACCTCGGCCACGACGTCCATGTCGCCGGCCTTCCACTCCTTCTCACGGCGTTCCCGCTTGAGCTGGAGCTGCTTCTCCTGGTCGCGCAGCGCGGCGGCCTTCTCGAAGTCCTGCGCGTCGATCGCGGACTCCTTGTCGCGCCGCACGTTGGCGATCTTCTCGTCGTACTCGCGCAGGTCCGGCGGCGCGGTCATGCGGCGGATGCGCATGCGCGAGCCGGCCTCGTCGATGAGGTCGATCGCCTTGTCCGGCAGGAACCGGTCGCTGATGTAGCGGTCGGCCAGCTGCGCGGCGGCCACGAGGGCCCCGTCGGTGATGGAGACCCGGTGGTGCGCCTCGTAACGGTCACGCAGGCCCTTGAGGATCTCGATCGTGTGGCTGAGGCTGGGCTCGGCCACCTGGATCGGCTGGAAGCGGCGCTCGAGCGCGGCGTCCTTCTCCAGGTGCTTGCGGTACTCGTCGAGCGTGGTGGCACCGATGGTCTGCAGCTCGCCACGGGCCAGCATCGGCTTGAGGATGCTGGCGGCGTCGATCGCGCCCTCCGCGGCACCCGCGCCGACGAGCGTGTGCAGCTCGTCGATGAACAGGATGATGTCGCCGCGGGTGCGGATCTCCTTGAGGACCTTCTTCAGGCGCTCCTCGAAGTCACCGCGGTAACGCGAGCCCGCGACCAGCGCGCCCAGGTCCAGGGTGTAGAGCTGCTTGTCCTTGAGCGTCTCGGGCACCTCGCCCTTGACGATCTTCTGGGACAGGCCCTCGACGACGGCGGTCTTGCCGACGCCGGGCTCGCCGACCAGGACGGGGTTGTTCTTGGTCCTCCTGGAGAGGACCTGCATGACCCGCTCGATCTCCTTCTCCCGGCCGATGACCGGGTCGAGCTTGCCCTCGCGGGCGGCCTGGGTCAGGTTCCGGCCGAACTGGTCCAGCACAAGGGAGGTCGACGGCGCCGCCTCCTGCGGACCGCCCGAGGCGGCCGGCTCCTTGCCCTGGTAACCGTGGAGCAACTGGATGACCTGTTGCCGGACGCGGTTGAGATCCGCGCCGAGCTTCACCAGCACCTGAGCGGCGACTCCCTCGCCCTCACGGATGAGGCCGAGCAGGATGTGCTCGGTGCCGATGTAGTTGTGCCCCAGTTGCAAGGCCTCGCGGAGCGACAGCTCAAGAACCTTCTTCGCGCGCGGGGTGAAGGGAATGTGCCCCGACGGCGCAGACTGTCCTTGGCCGATGATCTCCTCGACCTGCTGACGCACACCTTCAAGACTGATGCCGAGGCTCTCCAGAGCCTTGGCGGCAACGCCTTCACCTTCATGGATCAAGCCAAGAAGAATGTGCTCCGTACCGATGTAGTTGTGGTTGAGCATCCGGGCCTCTTCTTGGGCCAGGACGACAACCCGCCGTGCGCGGTCGGTGAACCTCTCGAACATCTCGTCGCTCCTCACAGAGCGGTCAGGCAGGTCCGGGATATCCGGGCCCTGTCATCCCGCATGGTAGCCCCGACCCGGCGACCGCTCTACGCAGAAGACGTTCCCCGAGAGCAGGGCGTTCACCCTCCATCCAACTACTTGCGGGGGGTGCGATGTTCCCGATACGCCGCAAGCGAACGACGTTTGTCGGCCGCTCAAACGCGTCATGCGGTCATGGCCGCCACCGGACCCCACCGTGGCCGCCATAACCGCATGATTCAACGATCTAGTGAGCCTGCTCGTACTGCTCGACGATCTTGGAGGCGATTCGACCGCGCTCGCTGACATTAAGACCGTGGGACTTGGCCCACGCCCGGATGTCGGCGCTCTTCTCTCTCGTGAGTGCCCGGGTGCCACCTGCACGGCGGCGACGGGGGGCGAGCGCGCCGGAACGGCGGGCGCTCTGCACGAAAGGCGACAGGGAGTCGCGGAGCTTCTTCGCGTTTACGTCACTGAGGTCAATCTCATAGCTGGTGCCGTCAATCGCGAAGGCGACAGTCTCATTGGCCTCGCCCCCATCGAGGTCGTCGATGAGAATCTCCTGGATCTGCTTGGCCATCTACGCAATCCTTTCGCGGAGTATTGTTTCATTCGCTAGCTAAACATATACCCGCAATCGGAGAGCGGCAATTCCGGGAGCCCGGCGATTCTCGCCGGACCCCGGAGGGGGGAGTGGATCAGCTGTTCTGCGACTCAGGCCGATCCTGCCGTTTTGCCGGGCGGCGGCCGGCGGCTTCACTCCGAAGAAGCTTGACAACTCCGTAGATGAAGGCCCCGCCGACGACCACCGGGGGTATCAACGCGGACAATACGTCGTTCATTCGTCCTCGCTCCGCACCGTGGGTAACTTTCGGGGACCATGGAAATTTTGCCGGCGACATCCGGGCCCTGCCCGGAGGGCTCGCTCGATCAGTCCGGATCCGTCCACAGATGACCATAGCGTCACCTGCGGGCGGAGGGTGTCACGGGGGCGGCCACGCTCGCCGCTCACCACCTTAATGCTTCTCTCCAGCCGTCTTACCGGTTGCACTCCGTAAAGCCGGAGGGAAAAACCGACAGGGTGATCATGCGGTGATCGGCTCCGCCGGAAAACCAATGCGGTCCCGGCCCCGCGGCCGCCGGGGTGTCCGGCTCCTCACCGCGAAGTTCCTGGTGAGGGGGACGGTGGGCCAGGGTGGACAGGCCCGCCGTGAACCTGAAGATCGCAACCGGCGGGTTCACCACCGGAATGACCTCAGTGTGAAGAACACCCGGATAGAGAGCTGCCCGCTTCATCCGCCGGGAGGCCGTGGTACGACTCCGCCGGACAGAAGAAGACGGATCTTCCTCGTTTTCTTACCAAGAGTACGTCCTTGTCTGGCATCTAGGACATAGTCGTAGACCGTATAACCACCAAACGGGTTCGGACTCTCCAACAACCACGGCAACACCGGGGCTCCCGAGCGGGCATCGGTAAGAAGGTCTCCACCCCTCGCCCGGCGGGTGAAGGAGAAGTCCGGTTGGACAATCACTTGAGGGACACGAAGATGACACCGGCCGGGATGCGGGTGTCCCCGGAGCGCCGCCCTTTCGGCCGGCGGTGTGGGAAGTCCCGGCGCCGGGCGTTCTCCCTTTGGGACCTCATAACGCTCGGCGGACGACGGCCCATAAGGCGGCCCCTGCGGGGCCCCAAAGGCCGGACGCGCGGAGTTCACGGGGCCGGGTGCCCCGCGACCGACGAGGCCCGCCCTGCCGTGGCGTCTGCGATCCGCGGCGATTGTCGCCGCCGGAGGCGGGTGGACGGCCATAACGCTCCTCACGCCGTCGCGAATGGGTTTGCGCTTCCATCGCATCCCGGCGGGACGGCGTTACCGGTCACCTTTCCCCACTCGTACGCGAAAAGGGGCCGGCGGGTTGAACCCGCCGGCCCCTTTTCGTACAACTACTTGGTCTTGACGACCGCCGTCATGGTGACCTTGTCGTGCAGGCACTGCTGCAGCGGCTTGTCCCAGAACAGCCAGAGCGTGTTCACCAGGTAGAAGATGTTGGCGATCCACCCGAGGAACGGAACCCCGCGCAGGGCGAGCGGGCCGAAGAGCACGGCCGCCCGCTTGAGCGCGAGGTCGGAGGAGAGACCACCCTGGAGGGTGCCGCCGACCGTCACGACCTTGATGCCCATGACCATCTTGCCGACGCTCTGCCCGTTCTGCTTCAGCATCAGGAACTCGTAGGCGATGTAGATCAGGCCCGCGACGAGGGCGACGACGATCTCCGCGAGGACGATTCCGCCGCCCTCCGTCACCTTCCCCGTGTTGATGTCGAAGCTCGGCGTGGTGACCAGGATCATGGTCAGCACGAGGGAGACGATCACCGTCGGGATCGCCAGGATGACGCCGTCGATGATCCGGGCCACCAGACGCTGCCACCACTCCGCGAGGGGGGCGGGGAGACCGGGGGGCACCACGCCCTGGGGGGCGTATCCCTGACCGTAGGAAGGGGCCGGCTGTCCGTAGCCCTGCTGCTGACCGTAGCCCGGCTGCTGGCCGTACCCGGGCTGCTGGCCGTAGCCGGACTGGGCCGTCTGCTGGCCGTAGTCGGCCGGCTGACCGTAGTCGGCCGACTGTCCGTAGCCCTGCTGCTGGCCGTAGCCGGGCTGGGAGGCGGCCTGCTGGCCGTACCCGGGCTGCTGGCCATAGCCCTGCTGCTGACCGTAGCCGGGCTGGGAGGCCTGCTGGCCGTAGTCGCCCTGCTGCCCGTAACCGGGCTGGGAGGCGCCCTGCTGGCCGTACGCGCCCGTACCGCCCTGCTGCCCGTAGCCGGGCTGGGAGGCGGCCTGCTGGCCGTACCCGGGCTGCTGGCCGTAACCCTGCTGCTGGCCGTAGCCGGGCTGGGAAGCCTGCTGGCCGTAGTCGCCCTGCTGCCCGTAACCGGGCTGGGAGGAGGCCTGCTGGCCGTACGCGCCCGTACCGCCCTGCTGGCCGTAACCCTGCTGCTGGCCGTAGCCGGGCTGGGAAGCCTGCTGGCCGTAGTCGGCCTGCTGCCCGTAACCGGCCTGCTGGCCGTAGCCCTGCTGACCGTAGCCGGGCTGGGCCTGCCCCGGTCCCGTGTTCTCGGATCGATATCCCACGACTGTCACATCGGGGTCGAGTTCGCCAGGGGCTCGACCCGCATTCTGTCCGTATTGAGGATGACCCGACGGTGCGCGGTCGGGATCATCCTGCGGATACGGCGGCTGTCCGGTGCTCACCGCGTCACCTCACTTCGACTGTGCATGTGGCACATGTCAGACTCACATGCATGCTGGTGCACAAGGTATCGACATAGGTATCAACAGTCACCTTTCCGATCAGTCAGCACCACAGTCAACTCAGGCGTCCCGCCGTGTCAGATGAAGCAGCATTCGCGTGTTCCCCAAGGTGTTCGGCTTGACGTGCTCCAGGTCAAGGAACTCGGCGACACCCTCGTCATACGAGGCGAGCAGTTCCGCGTAGACCTCGGGCGAGACGGGCGTCCCCTGGATCTCCTTGAATCCGTGCCTGGCGAAGAAATCGACCTCGAAGGTGAGACAGAAGACCCGGCGCAGACCGAGATCGCCCGCGGTGCCGATAAGCGAGGAGACGATCAGGTGCCCGATGCCCAGCCCCCGGCATCCGGGGTCGACGGCGACGGTCCGGATCTCGGCGAGGTCCTCCCAGAGGACGTGAAGCGCTCCGCACCCCACGACGACGCCGCCCCTGTCGGCCACCCAGAACTCCTGGACGTCCTCGTACAGGGTGACCGTGGCCTTCTCCAGCAGGCGCGGCCCCGCCCCGGCGTAGGTGTCGACGAGCCGCCGGATGGCGCGCACGTCCGGGGTGCGGGCACGGCGCACCGTGACCACCGCCGTCCCGGCCCCCGGACCGCCCGGCGACCGCTCCCCCGCGACCTCGGCGCCGGCCTCTCCGCCGCCGTCTCCGGCCCGTCGTTCCACCGCCCCGGAATCACGTACGGCCCGCGCCGGAAACTGCTCCGCTACCTGCTCCATGACCGATCAGCGTACGTCCTCGTCAGCGTCTGTTTACGGCTCGTCCTTAACTCCCCCCTCGGATCCGCCGGATGACACGCGGCAGCCCACCGGCCGCCGCGGGGCGGGCGCGCCGGCCGTACACCCGGTCCGATCCCCTCGTGGAACGCAGACCTGCGACGACCTCTCACGCGAACGGGCCCGAAAGATCCGGGGCCTGCGTGACACATATGTCGATCTTGAAATGACGTGACCTTCCCGTGACATTTCAGTTGTGAAAGCTCTACCGGCTTTGCAGTTCTGGTTGAGCATGAACCTCCAATTGCACTAATGTCCGTGCTCGATGTCAGCAACGTAAAGTGCTGAACCCGCCGAATCCCCGCAGATGGGGAGCCGGGGACCCACCCTCCAGTCCCCCGGGGTGAATCCGAAGCGCCACCGGCGCACGGTAGGGCTGCCTCCGGCCCGAACCCGTCAGCTAACCCGGCAGGCGGCCGAGAGAGGAGCCTGTTGGTGAAGCGCACGCGCAACCGTGGGAGAGAGCGCGCGGGCAGGCATGCCCGCCATCGAGAACACGTGACGCGCGGGCTATCGCGCCGGATGACGGTCGTCGGGCTGGTGTTCGCCTCCCTGGTCCTCGGCACTCCCCTGATGGCGACCGCCGAACCGAAGCCCAGCCTCCAGCAGCTCGCCAAGCAGGCCGAGAAACTGCACACCGAGATCGAGACGCTCAGCGAGCAGTACAACGGCGGGCGGATCAAGCTCAAGGAGGCGCAGCGCGCCGCCGCGAGCGCCAAGAAGACCCTCGCCGTCAGCGAGGCGGAGCTGGAGACCCGGCGCTCCAAGGCCACCCTGCTGGCGCAGAGCACCTACATGGCGGGCGGCCTGGCCTCCGCGCTCGCCTTCACCCAGTCGTCCAACCCCGAGACCTTCCTCGACCAGGCGACCACGAACTACGCGCTCCAGCAGCAGCAGAGCCAGGAGGTCGCCCAGATCGGCGAGGCGATCGAGACCGCCAAGCGCGCCCAGGCCGGTGCCAAGGCCCGCACCGACGAGGTCAACACCCTCCTCTCCCAGCTGGGGGCCAGGCGCACCAGGATCGAGCGCCTGGTGAAGAGGGTCGAGGGCGACCTGTTCAGCGAGGTGCGCACGCAGGCCGCCCGCAACCGGAGCAGCCGGGTCAGGATCAACGTGCCGATCACGGGCGAGGGCAAGGCCGCCGAGGCCGCCCGCTGGGCCCTCACCCAGCAGCTCAGACCGTACGTGTGGGGCGCGGAGGGGCCCAGCACCTTCGACTGCTCCGGCCTGGTGATGTGGGCCTACCAGAAGGTCGGCATCAGCCTGCCGCACTACACGGGCGACCAGTGGACGGCCGGAACCCACGTCTCCAGAAACGAGCTCCGCCCCGGAGACCTGGTCTTCTTCTACAGCGACCTGCACCACGTCGGGATCTACATCGGCGCGGGCCTGATGGTCCACGCGCCGCAGACCGGTGACGTCGTCCACGTCACCACGATCGACAACCGGCCCTTCGCGGGCGGCGTGCGCATCGCCGACTGAGGCGCTTCCGGTCGTGGCCCGCGGAAGCGGGCCGCGGCCCTCCCGGCTGTCCCGGCCCTCCCGGCGCGGAACGGCCTGTCGCGGCGCTCAGAGGCACCTGGCCGCGCCGAGAGTCCCAAGGGGCAGGAAAGCCCGGACTCCGCGGAACAGGCTCAGATCAGCCGTCTGCGGGCGGCCCAGGCCACGGCTTCGATCGCCGTCGCCACACCGATGCGGTCGCAGATCCCGCGGAGCCTGCGCCGGACCGTCCGGCCGCTGATGTCGAGACGACGGCCCACCCGATCCACGGTGACCCCCTTGGCGAGCTCCGCCAGCAACACGAGATCCTCGTCGCTGAGGCCGATCTCGCCCACGCTCAGGAGGCCGTCGCCGCGACGGGAATCCACTTCGGGATATGCCATCTGGAGTCGCTCCCCCCGCACCTGTGACCGAGGCGTGAGTTGTCTGGAATCAATGCCGCCCGCCAGGAACGGTAAACGGCTTGTTCAAAGGTCGTCAAGTTCTGCTCTTCATAGAGGTAGCACGCGCTGTTGACATAGCGGGCGCTACGTGAAGTACTCATGATATGTCGGTGCCTTTACGGTTAAGTCGGGACCAAGCCAAGGCCCGCACCCGCAGGCGCCTGCTGGCCGCCGCAGCCGAAGTCTTCGCAGAACAAGGTTTCGCCGGGGCCTCGGTGGACGAGATCGCCTCCAGGGCGGGCCACACGGTCGGCGCCCTCTACTCTCATTTCACCGGAAAAGACGACCTGTTCCGCGCGGTCTTCGACGAGCACGTCCCCCACCCCCTTGACGTGGGCGGCGGAATCCCCCCGCAATGGAAGGACGACGTCCCCGATTTTGCGGCATTCGGCGCATATCTGGCGGAACTAGCCGATCAACACACGGTGTCGAGCGCGCTCGAAATGGAGTTTCTGCGCTACGCGCTGCCACGGCCGGAATTGCTCGGCCGGCTGGCCAACCGCTGGTGGGCCCCCCGTACGGCCGTCGCCCACCTCGTGGCCGCGCACCACACGTCCCACGAGGCGACCGCGGTGGCGACCGTGATCATCGGTCTCTTCGAAGGGCTGGTGATCCAGCGCCGCGCCGACCCCTCCGCGGTTCCGGCCGAACTGTTCGCCAAGGCGCTGAACTGGCTGATGACCGGCCTCGAAGGCACACCCGAAACCCACCCCGCCGAAACCCACGCGTCAGAGGAACGTCCGCCCGAAACCGCCTAGCCGGGAAACGCGCGGCCGCAGAGCACACGACCGCGCCCCCGTACGGCCCGGCGGTGCCGAAAAGGCACATGAAGCCATCGAAAGGTACGGGGAGGCACGAAAGGCACGCATCCACGGAACACCAGACCGGCGTACGGCGGGGGCGCGGCCGTACACGACGGGGAACGGCCGTCGGAAGTGGCCATAAGACAGGGAGCGGCCGCCGGGGAACGACCATAAGACGAGGAGTGACCGCAGGACGGGGCGCGGCCGTGGGACGGGGAACCGGCCGCGGCTTCCGAACGGCCCGGAACGAAGGCGCGGGCACGGTACAAAAAAGCGCAGACACGGTACAAAACTGTACAAAACGGGCAACGCGAAGGTGTGCGGAACGAGGGCGGCGGCACGCCCGCAGGACGCCGGGGTTCCCAGGGCGGTATCGCCTTTCTCACCCCGGCGCCACACTCCCGTCCCGGCGCGGCGCCCGCGTCCCGGGCGCCGCGCCGGACGGGCTCAGCTCGTCGGCTTGACCAGCGGGAACAGGATGGTCTCGCGGATGTTCTTGCCGGTGAAGGCCATGATGAGACGGTCGACACCGAGGCCCATGCCCCCGGTGGGCGGCATGGCGTACTCCAGCGCGGCGAGGAAGTCCTCGTCGAGCTGCATGGCCTCGGGGTCACCGCCCGCGGCCAGCAGGGACTGCTCGGTGAGACGGCGGCGCTGCTCGACCGGGTCGACCAGCTCCGAGTAGGCGGTGCCCATCTCGGTGCCGAAGCCGATGAGGTCCCACTTCTCGGTGAGGAGCGGGTTGTCCCGGTGCTGACGGGTCAGCGGGGAGGTCTCCAGCGGGTAGTCCATGACGAACGTCGGCTGGACGAGGGTGTGCTCGACGAGCGCCTCGAAGATCTCCTGGACGAGCTTGCCCTGACCCCACTTGGCGTCCCAGTGGATCTCCCGCGCGTCCGCGAGCTTGCGGACCTGCTCCAGCGGCGTCTCGGTCGTGACCTCCTCGCCCAGCGCCGCCGAGACCGACCCGTAGAGGGTGATCCGCGGCCACTCCCGCAGGCCCAGGTCGATCTCCTGGCCCTGGTGGACGACCACCGAGTGACCCAGCGCGGCCACGACCGCGTTCTGGATCATCCGCTGGGTCAGGTCGGCCATGTCGTTGTAGTCGAGATACGTCCCGTAGGCCTCGAGCATCGTGAACTCGGGGTTGTGGGTGGCGTCCGCGCCCTCGTTGCGGAAGTTGCGGTTGATCTCGAAGACCTTCTCGATGCCGCCGACCACGAGCCTCTTGAGGTAGAGCTCGATCGCGATGCGGAGATAGAGCTCCATGTCGTAGGCGTTGATGTGGGTCTTGAACGGCCTGGCCGCGGCGCCGCCGTGGACCGGCTGCAGCATCGGCGTCTCGACCTCGAGGTAGCCCTCACCGTGCCAGAAGTCACGGATCGACCGCACGACCGCGCTGCGGGTGTGGGCCATCTTCCTGGCCTCGTCGTTGACGATGAGGTCCACGTACCGCAGGCGGACCCGCGCCTCGGGGTCGGTGAGACCGGCGTGCTTCTCCGGCAGCGGGCGCAGGCACTTGGAGGTGATCGCCCAGCGGTCGGCGAGGATGGACAGCTCACCCCTGCGGGAGGTGATGACCTCGCCCTCGATGCCGATGTGGTCGCCGAGGTCCACGTCCCGCTTCCACGCGGCCAGCGACTCCTCACCCACCTTGTCGAGGGAGACCATGATCTGGAGGTCGGCGGAGCCGTCGCGGATCGTGGCGAAGCAGAGCTTGCCTCCGGTCCGCGACAGCATGACCCGTCCGGTGACGCCCACCCTGTCGCCGGTCGCGGTGTCAGCGGCGAGATCGGCGTATTTTTCGCGGATCTCGGCGTTGGTCGCGGTACGCGGGAAGTTCACCGGGTAGGGGTCGACGCCCTCGGAGCGAAGGCGGTCGAGCTTCTCCCTGCGTACGCGCATCTGCTCGGGCAGATCCTCGACGGGGTTCGTCACTTCATCGGTCACACGAACAAGGTTACCGATGTCCGGCTAGGCGGTGTTGCGGTGATAGATCAGCCGGAGGCCGATCAGCGTGAGCCACGGCTCGTGCACGTCGACCGAGCGCGCCTCGCCGACCACGAGCGCCGCCGCGCTGCCGGTCGCGACCACGGTGACGTCGTCCGGGTCGTCGGCCAGTTCGGCCGCCATGCGCTCGACGATCCCGTCCACCTGGCCGGCGAAACCGTAGATGATGCCCGCCTGGAGCGCCTCGACCGTGTTCTTGGCGATCACCGAGCGGGGCCGGATCAGCTCGACCTTGTGCAGCTGCGCCCCGGCCGCCGCGAGGGCGTCCACCGAGATCTCGATGCCCGGCGCGGTCACCGCCCCGACGTACTCGCCCTTGGCCGAGACCGCGTCGAAGGAGGTCGCGGTGCCGAAGTCGACGATGATGCACGGCCCGCCGTACAGCTGGATGGCCGCCAGCGCGTTGACGATCCGGTCGCTGCCGACCTCCTTCGGGTTGTCCATCCTGACCGGCACCCCGGTGCGGATGCCGGGCTCGACGATCACCGCCGTGACGTCGCCGTAGTAGCGGCGGCACATCTCGCGCATCTCGTTGAGCACCGAGGGCACGGTCGAGCACAGGACGATGCCGTCGACGTCGGTGCCCTTGAGCAACGGCGACTGGCCGAGCAACCCCTGGAGCACGACGGCGATCTCGTCGGCCGTACGCCGGGCATCGGTGGCGATCCGCCAGTGCTCGATGACCTCATCGCCCTCGAACAGTCCGAGAACGGTGTGGGTGTTACCGACATCGATGGCGAGCAGCATCAATTCCCCCGAAGGTCCAAGGCGATGTCAAGAGCGGGCGCCGAGTGTGTGAGCGCGCCCACGGCAAGATAGTCAACCCCTGTTTCGGCTACGTCACGAGCCGATTCCAAGGTCAATCCTCCGCTGGACTCAAGGCGCGCCCTGCCGCCGACCAGCCGTACGGCCAGCACCAGTTGCTCCACGGTGAAGTTGTCCAGCAGGATCTCCTCGGCGCCCTCGGCGAGCACCGGCTCGATCTGGTCGATCCGGTCGACCTCGACCTCGATCGGCAGGCCGGGATGGGCGTCCCGCACCGCCCGGAACGCCTCGGCTACCCCACCCGCGGCCACCACGTGATTGTCCTTGATCAGCGCGGCGTCCGAAAGCGACATGCGGTGGTTGATCCCGCCGCCGCACCGCACCGCGTACTTCTCCAGCGCCCGCAGGCCGGGCAGCGTCTTGCGGCTGTCCCTGATCCGCGCCCCGGTGCCCTCGACGGCCCGGACCCAGCGGTTGGTCAGGGTCGCGACGCCCGACAGGTGGGTGAGCAGGTTGAGCGCCGTCCGCTCGGCGGTCAGCAGGTCGCGGGCCGGGCCGGTGACGGTCATCAGCACGTCGCCCCTGGACACGTGCTCGCCGTCCTTGCCCCGGCGCTCCACCGTGAGGCGGCCCCGGCTGAAGAAGGAGAACACGCCCTCGGCGACGGCCAGCCCGGCGACCACGCCGTCCGCGCGGGCCACCACGTCGGCGGTCGCGGTCTGCTCCGCCGGGATGGTGGCGAGGCTGGTGACGTCACCCGCCTCCTGGAGGTCCTCGGCCCGGGCGATCTCCAGGAGCGCCGTCACCGCGGCCGGGTCCAGGCCCGCCTCGGTCAGGTCCGCCTCCACCTGGGACGGCAGCGCGTCGACGTCGCGCGTGTGCGGCACGTATGTCATGGTCATTCCCTCCGCTGTCAGGGTCACGTCGAGGTGGCCGAGCCACCAGTCATCGTTCCGCTCGGAAAAGTCCTCACGCCAGTGCGACCCGCGGGTCTCCTCCCGCTCGCGGGCGGCCGCCACCAGCGCCGAGGCGACCGTCAGCAGGTTCGTGGTCTCCCACGACTCGGTGCACGGCTCGACGGCCACCGGGGTCCAGCGGACGCTCAGCAGGGCCTTGGCGACCTCGGTGAGGGACTCCCTGCTGCGCAGCACGCTCGCGCCCCTGCTCATGTGTCCCTGGATCCTGGGCCTGGCCCTGGGGTCGATCAGACCGGTCGGCCGGTCGTCGGCCACCGGCTCGCCGGAGCCCCGCCGGCCCTCGCCGGAGGCCGTGAAGACCGTATCCGTCTCGCCCGCCGTGGAGGCCGTACCCGTCTCGCCCTTCGCCGGGGCGCGCCCGGCCCGGTCCTCCCGCTCCGCGTGGATGTCGGCGGCGATGCGCGCGGCGAACACCAGTCCTTCGAGCAGCGAGTTGGAGGCCAGCCGGTTGGCGCCGTGCACCCCGGTGCAGGCCACCTCGCCGCAGGCGTACAGCCCCGGCACGCTGGTACGGCCGTGCAGGTCGGTCCTGACGCCTCCGCTGGCGTAGTGGGCGGCGGGGGCGACGGGGATGGGCTCGGTGACCGGGTCGATCCCGTGCTCCAGGCAGACCGCGTGGATCGTGGGGAAGCGGGTGCGCCACTTCTCCTCGCCGAAGTGGCGGGCGTCGAGGTACATGTGGCCGGTGCCGGTCTCGCGTATCCGCCGCATGATCGCCTTGGCCACTACGTCGCGGGGCGCGAGGTCGGCGAGCTCGTGGACGTCCTTCATGAAGCGGACGCCGTCGGCGTCGACGAGCACCGCGCCCTCGCCTCTGACCGCCTCGGAGATCAGCGGCTGCTGGCCGGTCGAGTCCTCGCCGAGCCAGAGCACGGTCGGGTGGAACTGGACGAACTCCAGGTCCCTGACGACCGCTCCCGCCCGCAGCGCGAGCGCGACCCCGTCCCCGGTGGAGACGACGGGGTTGGTGGTCGCGGCGTAGACCTGCCCCATGCCGCCGGTGGCCAGCACCACGGCCGGGGCTCTGACGGCGCCGACCCCGTCGCGCTCGCCCTCGCCCATGACGTGCAGGGTCACCCCCGCGGTCCGGCCCTCGGCGTCCTTGAGCAGGTCGAGCACGAGCGCGTGCTCGATCACCTGGACCGCCGACTCCCCGATCGCCTGGACGAGCGCCCGCTGCACCTCGGCCCCGGTGGCGTCGCCTCCCGCGTGCACGATGCGGTTGCGCCGGTGGCCCCCCTCCCTGGTCAGCTGGAGCTCACCCGAGGCGTCGGTGTCGAACCGGGCGCCGGTCGCGATCAGGTCACGCAGGGCTCCGGGGCCCTCGGTCACCAGGACCCGTACCGCCTCCTCGTCGCAGAGGCCCACCCCCGCGACGAGGGTGTCGGACAGGTGCTCGGCGGGGGTGTCCGCGGGGTCGAGCACGGCGGCGATGCCGCCCTGCGCCCAGCGCGTGGACCCCGAGGAGAGCACGTCCTTGGTGACGACCAGGATCCTGGCCCGTGGGTCGAGGGCGGCGTACCGCAGGGCCAGGGTCAGGCCCGCGACCCCGGAGCCGACCACGACGACGTCGGCCTCGACCGTCCAGCCTGGGGTGGGCGCGGTCAACCTCTGGGGAATGGCCGGAATCGTCATGCCGCCTCCTCGTGGGGATTGCCTAGAGGCACTTCTATTTCGTCAATGTGACGATAACGCCCCCGCCGCGATGCCTGTTCCCCGGGGGTCCCCGTCACCCCCACCCCCACCCCCGACCTCGCCGGACCGCTCCAAGGAGACCACCCCTCCCGAAACGACCGCCCTCGCCCCTCCCCCTCCGAGCCACGCGCCCCACCCGCCCCTCTGGACCACGTGTCCCACCGGGGCGCTCGGGTGCGTACGGGGCCGGATACGGCCCAGGCCCTACGGCAGAGCCCGTGAGGCCACCCAGGGATCGCACCACCTCCCGCCGCCTGCGGGATGGCCCCCACCCGCACCGAAGCCCGGAACCTCCGCCGGTACGGCAGCCCCCTACCCCCACCGCGTTCGCGACCGTTCACCCGCACCGGGCCCGTGTCCGTCCAGACGCCGGTACTTCGCGAACCCCCCACCCGCACCGAAGCCCGGAAACTCCACCGGTACGACAGCCCCCTACCCTCACCGTGTTCGTGACCGTTTACCCGCACCGGGTCCGTGTCCGTCCGGGCGCCGGTACGGCGAGCGGTGGAGCGGACCGGATCGGCGCCGACGAACGGTGCTCGACCCGGTGAACCTTCTCGGTCGCAGCAGTACGCACACGAGTTGAGGAGCGGCCATAACCAGATCGGCGCATTTCATGGTTTATAGGCCAGAGACCACAAAAAGCCTGTGGAACTAATTTTCCACAATGAGAACAAAACACCGGCGACACACAAAGAAGAACCCCCGGTTCCGGCCGGAGGTTCTTCGCTTGCGTCGGGGAACGATGGGGTCAGATGTCGAAATCGCCGGTCTTGACAGCCCGGACAAAGGCACCCCACTCGCCGAAAGTGAAGATCAGCGCGGGGCCATTCGAGTCCTTGCTGTCGCGGACTCCTCGGCGCTTTCCGGACAGTGCGGCGACCTCGACGCATTCACCGCCATTGCTGCTTGATCGGCTGGACTTGACCCACGTCGCCTGCTCCAGTTCCTTGCTCAGTTCCATCTCGCCAACGCCTCCTTGATCAGCTCCAGTGACTCTCGTCGTGGCAGCGCCTCGGCACGGATGGTCTCGTATCGCAGTGCCAGGGCGGCGACCTCGTTGGGGCGGTCTGTCACATGGCCCGTGCCGGGAAACTCCATATAGGCCGAGCAACTCGCCCCTCTGCTGGGGCTGGCCTGCGCGACGGAGAAGCCTCCGGATAGGCCGGTTGTGTTGCCTGTCTTGAGGGGGAGGATCTGGATCACCGTGTCGGGGTGGTCGCCCGCCTCGACAAGGTGGCGAAGCTGAGCCGCCATCACCTCGGCCCCGCCGATTGGACGATAAAGGATGCCCTCGTCCATGACCACCCACAGCATGGGTCGATTTGCCTTGCTTAGGATGGCCTGTCTTTCGAGACGGGTGGCCACGTACTCCTCAAGTCGTTCCGGAGTGATGCGCGGCTCCCCGGCGAGCATCGCGTGGGCGTAGTCGCGGGTCTGGAGCAGTCCGGGGACGATGAGCGGCTGCCAGTTTCGCAGTGACTCGGCCTCCCGCTCGATCTCGATCCAGGGGCGGAACCATTCGGGGATCCGGCCCGCCAGCGAGTGGAGCATGTCGTAGAGGTCGAGCAGGACCCCGTCGAGCTCCAGTGCCCTGTCCGTCGCCTCCACGAAGGGTCGGGTGGGTCTCCGGTGCCCGTTTTCAATCATGCTTATCTGGCTGTCGCTCCATCCCGTTCTCCGTGCCAGCTCGTTCTGGCTCACTCCGGCAGCTTTGCGGTGTCTGAGCAGCTCCTGGAGAAAGTATTCGTTAGACGAAACGGCCGGGTCGAGACGGCTGGATATGTCCATATTCTCCCCTCTTTCTCCTCCACGGGAGGGCCGCAATATCTGTGCGGACAGTGTGGCCCATAAATCCCTTCCACGGGCGACTTTCTCCTGGGATCGTCAAGGAAGAGATGCGTATCTCGAATCCCACCGGGGTCCGCAGCCGCAAAGCACCCATGGCGCGAGCGGAAGCGGAAGGTGTCGTATATGTGGACTGAAATTCCAACAGGAGCCTTTTCCCGGAGGGCACGAACCTGCCCCACAGGCTCAATATCGGGACAGAGGGGAGCTCGATGAGAAGCAAATCGCCTGCGACGGCGGGCTCGGGCGGCTTTCGCGCGAGCAAAGATCATCGCTGCCGTCTTCGTTGTCCGGCGCTTCGGCCACCTTCGCCGTACGGCGTATCTCAGGTTCTTTCCGCCCCATAAGGCGGACCTGCCCGGACGTCTCCAGCGCCGGACAGGTCCTTGATCGCAAAGGAGTGCGATCCATGGAGAATGCTAGAGCCATCCCCGTCCAGGGAACGACCCCGGGCTGGCGGCTGATCATCAGTGATGCCGGGCGGTTCTGGGCGCTGCGGCAGAGGCCGTTCCCGGTGGACGCCCTGCGGGCCGGGGCCGATCCAGCGGTGGACGCCGACACCTTCTCCGAGGTCCAGGCCGCCGTGGAACGGCAGGAGGAGATCGCCCGGCGGGTGACCTCATGATCGGGTTACGTTCGCCTCGTACGGCGGGCCGCCACCGCGCCGGACAACCCCGCACCACCGTTCACCGCCGCCTGTGGGATGGCCCCGCCCGCGCCGAAGCCGAACGCCTGGAACGTTCCTGGCCCGCGTGGCTGGTCCTCTACAGCCTCGGTGGCCGCCGCTTCTACGCCCTGGGCTCCTGGCCCACTCCCCAGCCGGTGATCGTCGAGGGCGACACCGCCGCGAGCCTGGAGGAACGGATGCGCGAGACCGAGACAACCCTGACCTGGCGTGCACTTCCCACCTCCCCGCCCACCCTGACCGGACCCATCTTGACCGAGCCCAACTTGAGCGGGCCCTCCTTGAGCGGGCGTGGGCCTTCCCCTGACAGGCACGGCCGCTCCCGTCCCCCGGCGTCCGCCGTCACGCCGTACCCCTCCCGGCGTCCCCACCGGGACGCGGCATAGACCGGCGCGGCGGCGGGGAGTGCCGTCCCCGCCGTCGCGCCTCTGAACGTGCTGCCCGGGAAGGAGGGGTCCCGGGCAGCACCCCCACATGGTTCCCGGCGGATTCGCGGGAAAGCGGGAACCGCATCCCTCGTCCGCATCGTGTCCCCCCGGCCGGTGCGGACCCCGCCGCCCGGCCGGGCCCCACATCCGGCCGGGCAGCCCCCTGGCTATGCCCCAGGATCCGCTCCCAGTGCTGTGGCCGGAAACGATCGCCGGGCCGCGCGCCGTTCAAGGGCGCCGATCACGCCCACATCAGCACTCGCCATACCGGCGCCAGGAAAGACACTCCAACCGGCGAAAGCACATCACCAAGTCACGCGCCGTTCAAGGGCGCCGATCACGCCCGTACCAGCACTCGCCATACCGGCGCCGGGAAAGACACTCCAGCAGGTGAAGGCACGCGGTGGGGTCAGCCTCGGATCTGGTCGGCGGGGCGGCCCAGCAGGACCGTTCGGGCCGGGGTCAGGGTCGCCGCGTACGCCAGCCCCATCGTGGTCACCACGATCGTCACGTAGGTGAGCGGCGGCACGTGCGGCAGCGGCGAGCCGGTCACCCCGTAGCTGAGCGCCATCAGCGTCGGCGTGGCGATCAGGGTTCCGGTGATCACCGCGAGGCCGCCGATCAGCAGCGCCTCCCAGCGCACCATGCCGCGCACCTGCCGCCGGGTGCCGCCGACCAGGCGCAGCAGCGCGAACTCCCGCACCCGCGCTCCGGTGGCCGTGACCAGCGTGTTGACCACCGAGATCACGATGAACACAATGATCATTCCGAGCAGCAGGAGGTTGGCCCAGTCGCTGAATTCCTGCGCCGCGTTGACCGCCGCCCCCGCCTCCGTCCGGTCCAGGACCGTCACGCCCGGGGCCAGCGCGGCGAGCCGTTCCTTCGTGCCGCCGGTGACGTACACCCGGCCCGCCACCCCGGCCGCCGAGTGGTCGCGCACCACCTCGTACGGCAGGGCGACGTCGCCGTACCCGAGCCCGCGCCCGTAGACGGCCACCACGGTCCGCGTGACGGGCGTGCCGTCGCCCAGACGCAACCGGACCTTGTCCCCCACCGAGACGCCGAAGCCACTGGCGCCCATCGTGCTCAGCGCCACCCCGTCGCCGCGCAGCCGCTCCAGCGAGCCGGAGGTGACGTCGAGGTCGATCCCGTGCGCGGGGACGGTCAGCCCGATCGCCTCCATCGGCTTCAGCGTGCGGTCCCCCAGTTCCACCGTGTCGGCGAGCACCTTGGTACGGATCGTCTCGGTCACCCCCTTGACCCCGGGCAGGTCACGAGCGGCCCGGGCGACCTCGGGAGGCAGGCCCGGCCCGGCGGCCGGTTCCAGGATGTAGTCGGCGCGGTTGCCCGAAAGGGCCTGCCGGGTGGCCGCGTGGCCCAGGGTGGACTGGGAGAACAGGATGGTCGAGGTGAAGGCGAACATCAGGATGAGCGGACCGGCGACGGACGCCAGCCGTTTGGCCGCCGTCCTGGTGTTGGCCACGGCCAGGTAGCCGCCGACCGGCGAGGTCCGCCCGGCCAGGCCGCCCACCAGGCCCGCGGTCAGCCGTACCAGCCAGGGACCCAGGAGGGTGGCGGCGGTGATGAGCAGCAGCACGATCGCGCTGGCGCTCATCGCGGCCGTCTCACCGGCCGCGACCATCGACAGGCCCGAGGTGGCCGTCCCCAGGACGAGGAAGACCAGACCGGTGATCATCCGGCCGCGGCCGAGCTCCCTGCGTTCGGCCGCGGCCTCGCCCAGCGCCTCGGTGGGCTTGATGCGGGCGGCGCGCCGTACGGCGCCGCGGGCGGCCAGCCAGGCCATGAGCAGCCCCGTCACGGCCGCGACCAGCAGCGGAATGGGACCGAGTGCCAGGGTGAACCCCTGCGGCAGCATGCCGCGCGTGAGGAACTGGTCGAACAGCCACCTGCCCAGCGCGACTCCCAGCGGCAGGCCGGGCACGACGGCCGCGAGCCCGACGATCAGCGCCTCCCGGCCGATCATGGCGCGGACCTGCCGTGGGGTGGCGCCGACGGCCCGCAGCAGGGCGATCTCCCGGTTGCGCTGCCGGACGGACAGCCCGAACGCGCCGGAGACCACCAGCCCCGCCACCATGAGGATCACGCCGCCGAGGCTGCCGCTGAGCGCGATGAGCATCTCCCGGCCCTCCTGGGCCGAGACGTCCTCCGCCAGCCCACGCCGGTCGCCGGCGTAGACCGCCACGGAGTCGCCGAGCGCCCGCTCGACCCGCTCCGCCAGCCGCTCGCTCTCGTCCTGGCCTCCGCCCTCGCCGAACACCCCGAACGCCGACACCTTGCCGGGGCGGGCGAACAGTTCGGCGGCGCGCTCGCCGGTGAAGAACACCGACGTCCTCCGGGCCTGATCCGGCCCGGAGGCGATCCCGGTCACGGTGTACTCCCGAAGCCCGTCCCGCCCCGCGACGCGCACCCTCTGACCGACCTCGCGGCCCAGCGCGGCGTCCGTGACGATCTCACCCGCCGTGGCGGGCGCGCGGCCCTTCCTCAGGGTGTACGGCGTGAGTCCCGCCGACTCCCAGGAACGCCCGGTCACGGGCCGGTCGGCGCCGGTCAGCCCGACCGGGAAGCCGATCTCGGGCACGACCTTGGCGACACCGGGCACCTTGGCGATCCGCTTGGCCAGGGCGGCCGGGATCGCGACCGGTTCGGAGAGGGACTGCCCCAGATCGCCCTCCCCGGCCTCCGCCACGGGGAGGGAGACCTCCTGCTGCCCGGCCACCACGACCGGCGCGGCGCCGTACCGCTCGGCGGGAAGACGGGCACGCAGGCCGCTCTCCATCAGCAGCCCGCACGAGGCGACCAGGGCCACGGCGAACAGCAGCGCGAGAAACGAGCTCGCGAGGGAGAGCAGGCGCCCGCGCGAGGTGGCGAAGGCGAGCCTCAGCACGCCACGGCCCTCGCACGGCCGAGCGCGGTCATGCGCTGTGCGATCGTCCGCGGGTCGGCGGCGTACACCTCGTCCACCAGCATGCCGTCGGCCAGGAACAGCACCCGGTCGGCGTAGGAGGCGGCCACCGGGTCGTGGGTCACCATCACCACGGTCTGGCCCGTGCCGTCGACCACCTGACGGAGCAGGGTGAGGACCTCGGCGGCGGTCTGGGTGTCCAGCGCGCCGGTGGGCTCGTCGGCGAAGACCACCTCGGGGCGGGTCACCAGCGCGCGGGCGATGGCCACCCGCTGCTGCTGCCCGCCCGACAGCTCCGACGGCCGGTGCCCGGTGCGCCCGCCGAGTCCGACCCGCTCGATCACCTCGCCCAGCCAGGCGTGGTCGGGCCGCCTGCCGGCCAGCCGGAAGGGCAGCAGTACGTTCTCGGTCACGTTGAGCGCGGGGATCAGGTTGAAGGCCTGGAAGACGAAGCCCGCCTTGTCCCGGCGCAGCTCGGTCAGCTGTGTCTCGTTCATCCGCGACAGCTCGGTGTCGCCGATGTGCACCGTGCCCGAGGTGGGCGTGTCCAGCCCGGCCGCGCAGTGCAGGAAGGTGCTCTTACCGGAACCCGACGGGCCCATGACGGCGGTGAAGCCGCCACGGGGCAGATCGACCGTGACCCCGCGTAGCGCGTGCACTTGTTTTCCGTAGGTCTTGGTCACCGCGTTGAGGCGCACCGCGTGCGTCGCCACCTGTCGTCCCCCGCTTCCGGATCTCCTGTTTTGGCGTACTTAACGCTAGAGATTCGGATATTCCGGAAACGAGCCCGTGAACCCCCATCCGTTGGTAGGGCCAGCCTTACCGCTACGGGCCCGGTGATCTTCCGATCCCGCGGTGGGCGGCGTCACCGCCGGGACGGCCCCGGAGGCAGAGTCCGGCTTACCTGGCCTGTCCCCCGGTGACAGCCGGAAACGAATCAGGGCCCGCACCCGTGAAGGTGCGAGCCCTGATCAGCGGCGGTGCTTGGTCAGGCGGGAACGATGTTCTCGGCCTGAGGGCCCTTCTGGCCCTGGGTGATGTCGAAGGCCACCTTCTGGCCTTCCTGCAGCTCGCGGTAGCCGCCCTGCGAGACGATGTTGGAGTAGTGCGCGAAGACGTCGGCGCCGCCGCCGTCCTGCTCGATGAAGCCGAAGCCCTTTTCCGCGTTGAACCACTTCACTGTGCCAGAAGCCATGTTGGTCTCCTCTCAATAGGCGCAAAGCCGAAATCCGCATCGGACGAATTCCGCGTCGCCGAGATAGGCCCACACCCGGAGATAACC
This sequence comes from Streptosporangium sp. NPDC051022, assembly GCF_040683035.1. Classification (NCBI taxonomy): domain Bacteria; kingdom Bacillati; phylum Actinomycetota; class Actinomycetes; order Streptosporangiales; family Streptosporangiaceae; genus Streptosporangium; species Streptosporangium sp. NPDC051022. The sequence continues at coordinate 103,940 of NZ_JBFBCF010000009.1, forward strand.
GGCAAACAAAAATGCACCTGAGGCTACATACCGTCAGGCGCACACGAGTTCTATGGGTACCACAACTGCAACTGGGTCTAACCTAGCACATGTTGACGCGGACCGCAGGCCGGTGCAGAGGTGCCGGGGTCCGCACAGCCGGCTCGGTTACGCCGTACAGCTCACGACAGTCCGTTACATCGGTCGATTCCTGGCGGATCCGCTGGACGAGGTGCCGACCGAGGTGATCGACAACCTGGCTGAGCAACTGAGGATTCAGGACGCGTCCTGCCTGAAGAAGTACGTGCAGCGGGAGGAGACGCACCGTGAGCACGCCGACCGCCGAAGGTGAGCCGGTCGACGATGGCGGCGCAGAGGCGTGAGTCGGGGATCGGCGCCCCGCTCCCCACGCACGCGGGGACGGGCCCCGTGTCAGCGGGGGTCGTGCGCGGCCCTGTGCAGGCCGTCCCGGTGGAGGACGTCCTGGAGCTCCTCGTGGAGCTCGTCGCCGCGCAGGAGGCCGGGAGGCGCCTCGGCGGGGTCGTGGCCGAGGTCGACGACGCGGTTGTCGCGGTCGACGTGCACGATCCGGGGCCGGAAGGTCCGGGCCTCGGCGTCGTCGAGCTGGCCGTACGCGATGATGATCACCAGGTCTCCCTGGTGGACGAGCCGGGCGGCGGCGCCGTTGACGCCGATGACCCCCGAGCCCCTGGGGCCGGCGATCGTGTAGGTCACCAGCCGGGCGCCGTTGTCGATGTCCACCACGTGAACCTGCTCGCCCGCGAGCAGGCCCGCCGCGTCCAGCAGATCCTCGTCGATGGTCAGCGATCCCACGTAGTGCAGGTCGGCCTGGGTGACGGTGGCACGATGGATCTTGGACGTGAGCATGGTGCGAAGCATGTGTCGATCACCTCTCGGTCGGTCGCGCCGCCTGGTGACGTGCGCGCCTGCGCGGAATATATCCGACGCTCCGGAGATCTCCGCGAAGGTCCCCGCCGTCTCCACCGGGCCTCCCCGTTCTTCCCGCGTCCCGGGCCCGCGCAGGGCCCGGACCGGCGGAAGCGTCAGAGCTCGATCGTCACGTTGTCGATCAGTCTGGTCGATCCGACCTTGGCGGCCAGGGCCAGGATCGCCTCCCCGGTGTATCCCTCCTCGACCCCGGCGAAGGTCGCCGGGTTCACCAGCACCAGGTAGTCGAGCGCGATCTCGGGCTCGACGTCCAGTACGGCGTGCGCGGCCCCGAGGACCTCCTCCGGCGTCCGCCGCTCCGCCCCGGCGAACAGGGCCCGGGACAGGGTCAGCGCCACGTGCCGTTCGTGTGAGGACAGGTAGCGGTTGCGGCTGGACAGCGCCAGGCCGTCCGCCTCGCGGAGGGTGGGCGCCCCCAGGATGGAGATCGGCAGGTCGAGGTCGGCGACCATCCGGCGGATCATGGCCAGCTGCTGGGCGTCCTTGCGCCCGAACACCGCCACGTCCGGCTGGACCAGGTTGAACAGCTTGAGCACCACGGTCAGCACGCCGTCGAAGTGCCCGGGGCGAAACGCCCCCTCGACGATCGTGCCCATCTCCCCCGCCGAGACCGCGACCTGCCGGTCCGGCGCGTACATGACCTCGGCCGTGGGGACGAACACCAGGCCCACACCCTCGTCGGCGCAGACCTCCAGGTCGGTGTCGAGCGTCCGGGGATAGCGGGAGAAGTCCTCGTTGGGACCGAACTGCAGGGGGTTGACGAAGATGCTCACGGCCACGTGGTCGGCCTGCTCGCGGGCCAGCCGCATGAGCGAGCGGTGTCCCTCGTGGAGCGCGCCCATGGTCGGCACCAGAGCCAGCGTTCCCCCCGAGGGGGCGCCGATCCCCAGCGTCCGCCTCGCCTTGACCAGCCCGGCGCGGTCGGCGGCCACGATCACGTCCATATGTTTCCTCCCAGGGCGTCCAGGAGACGCTCGGCGGCCTCGGGTTTGAGCAGGCCGGCCGCCAGCGCCCGATCCGCCGTGAGCCTAGCGAGGGCCACGTAGGCGTCCGCCGCCTCGGGTGCCGCGAGGATCAGCGCGTCCACGTGCTTGCGGACCGTCCCGGCGTCGCCGCGCACCACGGGACCGGTCAGCCCGGCGATGCCGAGCCGCAGCACGTTCTCCAGGGCCGCACCGAGCAGCGGGCCGAGCATCCGGCCAGGCTGTTCGACGCCGATCTTCTCCAGCAGTTCGGAGGACTCGGCGACGAGCGTCACCATGTGGTTGGCCGCGCCCGCGAGGGCGGCGTGGTAGAGCGGCCGGTCGGCGTCCGCGATCCAGACCGGCTCGCCCTCCATCTCGATGACCAGCGCCTCGGCCACCGGGCGGAGCGGGTCGGGCGCGGTGACACCGTACGAGATGCCGGCCAGACGGCGCAGGTCGTCGTCCCTGCCGGTGAAGGTCATCACCGGGTGGAGCGCGAGCGGCAGCGCCCCGCCCCTGATCGCCGGGTTCAGCACGGCCAGGCCGTACGCTCCGCTGGTGTGGGCCACCAGCTTGCCCCGCAGGTCGGCGCCGGTGCCGACCAGTCCGGAGACCAGGTCGGGCAGCACGTCGTCGGGGACCGTCAGGAGAATGAGGTCCGACTTGGCCACCACGGTCTCCGGGCGGGTCGGGACGACGCCGAGCCGTTCGACGGCCCGTTCCCTGGAGGAGTCGGAGACCCCGCTCGCGGCGACGATCCGGTGACCCGCCCGCGCCAGCGCAGCACCGAGCGCCGAGCCGACCCGGCCCGCTCCAACCACTCCGACTGCCAGCCGCGCCGGGCGATCGACTGCGTCCATGACGTCCCGTCCTTTGACAAGATGGGGGCTCCGTGCCCAGTTGACCAGCGTAACGGGCCCGTCCCACCGGGCTACGTGAAGGCACGTGTCCGAAAGCGGCGACGCTCTCGCTCCCCGTTCCGCACCGCCGGCTGCCCCGCCACAGCCATGATCCCTGAGTGAGGCGCCCGGGGCCACTGTCATGATCCACTCTCTGCGGGGTTATGGGCCCGCCTGTACTGTCAGTGGGCGTGTGGCTCACCTGGCGGACCGCGACGGAGCGGGCGCTCTACGGCGAGGACGGCTTCTACCTGCGTGAACGCCCCTCCGCCCATTTCAGGACCTCGGTCGGCGCCTCGGCCGTCCTCTCCGGTGCCGTGCTGCGCGAGCTGGTCGCCGTCGACGCCCGCCTCGCCGGGCGGGACGGGCCCGGCCCCGCGGGCACCCGGCCCGCGCTCGACCTGGTCGACATCGGCGCGGGCGAGGGCACGCTGGCGGTCCACGTGCTCGCCGCCGCGCCCCCCGAGCTCCGCTCCCGGCTCCGGGTGACCTGCGTCGACCTGGCCCCCCGACCGGCCGGCCTCCCCGTGGAGATCGCCTGGGCGGCGGCCGTACCCGAGGCGATCCACGGGCTGGTGGTCGCGAACGAGTGGCTGGACAACGTTCCCGTGGACGTCGCCGAGCAGACGCCGGACGGTCCCCGTCTCGTCATGGTCGACCCCTCGAGCGGTGCGGAGCGGCTCGGCGACCGGCCGGAGGAGGCCGACACGGCCTGGCTGGACCGCTGGTGGCCGATGCGGGAGGTGGGCGAGCGGGCCGAGATCGGCCGGCCCCGCGACCAGGCCTGGGCCTCGGTGATCGTACGGCTGGCACACGGCCGGGCCGTCGCGATCGACTACGCCCACAGCCTGGGTGCCCGCCCGCCGTACGGCACGCTGGCCGGTTACCGCGACGGGGGGATCGTCATGCCCGTGCCTGACGGGTCCTGCGACATCACCTCCCACGTCGCCCTGGACGCCTGCGCGGCGGCGGGAGAGCGGGCCGGGGCGGTCACCACGACCCTGACCACCCAGCGGGAGGCCCTGCGCGCCCTCGGCGTCACCGGCGCCCGTCCGTCCCTCGACCTCGCCCGCAGCGACCCGGCGGCCTACCTGCGGGCCCTGGCGAGGGCCTCGGAGGAGGCGGAGCTGATCGCCCCGGGCGGCCTCGGCGGCTTCGGCTGGCTCGCCCAGACCCGGACCTGAGGTCCCGGCCGTCCCCCTTCACCGGAGGGCGTCCGCGGGGGAGATAACCCGCCGGATTCTCATCCAAACGGCAGAGAACATGCAAAACTAAAACGGCTAAAAGCGCGCACCAACCACCGGACCGGCGCACGGCCCGGCGTGTCGTCATGGAATCCCGGCTCCAACCCCGACCGACCCAGACTTTCAGTTTTCCCAGCCGCGACAAGTCAACGCCAAAGACGAGGAAAATCCTTCATGTCAGAGCCATTACGGCGACGCACGGTGCGGACGGTACGGGCTGTGGGTGCGGCCCTCACCACTCCGCCCTGGATGCCCCCGGGTCACTTCTACTCTCCGCTCACCGCCGCGGCCGACGTGAAACGGGCTCTCGACTGGAAGCGGACCCCCGGCAAGGACCGCGTTCCGGGCGTCGACCTGCGTGAGGCGGAGCAGACCGCACTGGCCGCCGATCTGGCCGAAGAACTCGGCGCCCCTTTCGAGGGACCGAGATACACCCCGTCGAACTCCATGTTCTGCGCCGCCGACGCGGCGGTGTACCGGTCGATGCTGCGCCACCATCGGCCCCGGCGGGTGATGGAGATCGGCTCCGGCTTCTCCACCGCGGTCGCGCTGGACACCCTCGACTCCTCCGTCGAGGTGACCTGCGTCGAGCCCTATCCCGACCGGCTGCTGGGCCTGATGCGTCCCGGCGACAGCGACCGGCTGACCCTGCTGCGCGTACCGGTGCAGGACGTGCCCCTGGAAACCTACGCCAAGCTGGAGTCGGGCGACATCCTGTTCATCGACTCCACCCACGTGGCCAAGGCCGGATCCGACGTGATCTGGCTGTTCCTCCAGGTGCTTCCCCGGCTCGCCCCCGGGGTCGTGGTCCACGTCCACGACGTCTTCTGGCCGTTCGACTACCCCGACGACTGGCTGCGCGAGGGACGCGACTGGAACGAGGACTACTTCCTGCACGCCTTCCTCGTCGGCAACTCCGGCTACGAGATCCTGCTGTTCTCCTCCTGGCTCTGGCACGAGCACCCCGAGCTCGTCCCCGCGTCACTCACCACCGACGCCCCCGGCTCCATCTGGCTGCGCAGGACCGGCAGGCGCTGATCGGAGTCCCGCCAAGGCTGGAACGGTCCTCCGGCGAGGAAACGGGCCGGAGGACCGGTCGGGTGACCGCGGAGGCGTCTGTCAGATCCGCACCTCAAGGGCCCGCAGGCCACGGATGATGTAGCCCGGCCCCCACGAGGGCTCGGTGACGAGCTCCATCTTCGGTGCCCTGCGGAGCAGGGCGCCGAACGACTCGGCCAGCTCGATCCTGGCCAGCGGGGCGCCCAGGCAGAAATGGATGCCCGCGCCGAAGGAGATGTGCGGGTTGTCGGTCCTGCCGACGTCGAGACGGTCGGGGTCGGCGAACACCTCGGGGTCGCGGTTGGCCGAGCCGAACAGCAGCGCGACCTCGCTGCCGCGCGGGATGTCCACGCCGCCGACCGAGATGTCCTCCAGCACCCAGCGCTCGAACATCTGCAGCGGGGTGTCCCAGCGCATCAGTTCCTCGATCGCCGTGGGCAGCAGGCCGTGGTCGGCGCGGAGCCGTTCCAGCTCAGCGGGGTTGCGGAACAGCGACCACCAGCCGTTGCCGGTGACGTTGACGGTGGCCTCGTGCCCGGCGTTGAGCAGCAGTACGCAGGTGCCGACCAGCTCCTCCTCGGAGAGCGTGTCGCCCTCGTCGGCCACCAGTGCCAGCGCGCTGATCAGGTCGTCGCCGGGGTCCGCCCGGCGGGCACGGGCCAGCCCGACGAGGTAGTCGGAGAACTCCTGGGCGGCGCGTACGGCGGTGTGCTGGGCCTCGACCGACGGGTTGAGCTCGTACATCCCGCAGATGTCGGCCGACCAGGGACGCAGCAGGTGACGGTCGGCCTCGGGCACCCCGAGCATCTCGGCGATCACGGTCACCGGCAGCGGCTCGGCCACCTCGGCGATGAGGTTCCCCCCACCGCGCTCGACGAAGGCGTCCACCAGTTCCCCGGCGATCCGGGCGACCTTGGGGCGCAGCGCCTCGACCATGCGCGGGGTGAAGGCCTTGGAGACCAGCCTCCGCAGCCGGGTGTGGACCGGCGGCTCGACGTCCAGCATCCCCGCCCTGACCACCCGCCAGAACGGATCCTGGAACTCGGGGTCGTCCGGCCTGCCGAACTCGGCGTGCGTGGCCACGTGCAGGTAGGAGCGGCCGAGCCTGCGGTCGCGCAGCAGCGTGTTGACGTCGGCGTGCCGGGCGACGAGCCACTGGCCGGTCGGCTCGTAGAAGCCGACCGGCCGTTCCCGTCTCAGCTCGGCGTAGACGTCGTAGGGATGGGCGACGAATTCCGGACTCCATGGATCAAAGTGCACCCAACCATGGTAATAGTCCACGTAAAACCGGCATCCTGCGTCAGGAATCGGACCGCTCAGCCCCTGAGTTCCCGGGGGTCCCGGGGTTCCCGGGGTTCTCCAGGTTCCCGGGGTTCCACCCGCTTGCGGGGTTCCGCCCGCCCTCCGGGTTCGCGGGGCTCCCGGAGTTCCGCCCGCCCTCCGGGTTCACCGGGCTCCCGGACGTCCCGGGCTCCCCGGAGTCCCCGGAGCCCGCGACGTCCCCGTCCGCGGCGGCCCGCCGCGCGAGGGCCGACCTGCGGCGCGCCCGGATGTTCAGCAGCTCCACCACCAGCGAGAACGCCATCGCGAAGTAGATGTATCCCTTGGAGATGTGCTGCTCGAGGCCCTCGGCGATGAGCACCACGCCGATCAGCACCAGGAAGGACAGCGCGAGCATCTTGATGGTCGGGTGCTTGTCCACGAACCGGCTGATCGGGCCCGAGGCGAAGAGCATCACGACGACCGCCACGATGACCGCGATGACCATGACGGCCAGTTCGTCGACCATGCCGACCGCGGTGATCACCGAGTCGAGGGAGAACACGATGTCCAGCAGCATGATCTGAACGATCACCATGCCGAAGGAGGTGACCGCCGCCCCGGTGCCGGAGTGGCCGGGACCGTCCTCGGTGTGGCCGTGGATCTCGTGGACGCTCTTGGCCAGCAGGAACAGGCCGCCGAGGATCAGGATCAGGTCGCGCCCCGATATCTCGTGGCCGAAGACCTCGAACAGCGGGGCGGTGAGCCGTACCACCCACGACAGGGCCAGCAGCAGCGCCAGCCTGCTGACGAGGGCGGCCAGCAGGCCCAGTTTGCGGGCGTTGTCGCGCTGCTCCGGGGGAAGCTTCCCGGCCAGGATCGAGATGAAGATGATGTTGTCGATCCCCAGCACGATCTCCAGGGCGACCAAGGTGAGCAGCCCTATCCAGCTCGCCGGGTCGGCGATCCATTCCATCGTGTCCTCCAGTCCTCGGATCCGGCCCGGTCAAAGCACCAGACGATCGGACAGGACCGGAAGTTCCTCCGGATCACCCCCGAAAACTCCTCCCGCCCTCCTCGGGAACATTCCCCGGACCCGTCGCAGCCCTCTCCCGGCCTGCTCATCGCCCTTCCCCCCGGTCCGCCCGCCGTCCCGTGGGCCCCGTCCGCTCCCTCCACCCCGGAACGCCGCGCCGTTCTCCGGACTTGCCAAGCACGGCCCGGCTGTGGGTATAGTCCGATCCGTAGGTCATGAGTGCCAGTGACAAGCCCCGGCTCGCTGGCCGGCAACCCTCGCGTCCGCGGCGGGGTGCCCCGGGTGAGGACCTGGTCCGGCACGGAGTGTGTCGGGCAAGCGCGGGCTCCACGCACCAACGCCGACGGCTTGGGGTCCGATGACCTCTAAGGAGCACCGGCGTGTCCACTCTGACGATCTTCACCTCCACCGCCTCCGCCGTCCCCCAGACCGTCGAGAACACCGCCGTGACCGTCCCGGCGACGCGCGCCTGCGACGACCGCCCGATCCCCGCGGTGCTCGGCGCGGACCTGGAGGTCCCGGTGAAGGGCGGCAGGCTCGTCTCCTACGCCAACCTCGACTACGCCGCCAGCGCCCCCTGTCTGGAGCCGGTGAGCGCCGCCGTCGCCGCCGCGCTCCCGGCCTACTCCAGCGTCCACCGCGGAGCGGGATACGCCTCCCAGCTGACCACCGCCCGCTACGAGCAGGCCAGGCACACCGTGCGCGCCTTCGTCGGCGCCCGCCCCGACGACTCGGTGATCTTCACCAGGAACACCACCGACGCCACCAACCTGCTGGCCCGCAGCCTGCCCTCCGGGACCACCACCGTGGTCTTCGACACCGAGCACCACGCCTCGCTGCTGCCGTGGGCCGACGCCGTACGGCTGCCCGCCCCCGCCTTCCCCGGCGAGGCGGTGCGCGCGGCCGACGACGCGCTGGCCGCGATCGACGGCCCCAAGCTGCTGGTCGTGACCGCCGCCTCCAACGTCACCGGCGAACTGTGGCCGATCGCAGCCCTGGCCCACATCGCCCACCGCCACGGCGCCCGCATCCTGGTCGACGCCGCCCAGCTCGTCCCGCACCGCCGCCTCAACCTGACCGCGCTCGACCTGGACTACGTGGTCTTCTCCGGGCACAAGCTGTACGCCCCCTTCGGCACGGGCGCGCTGATCGGCCGCTCCGACTGGCTGTCGGCGGCCGAGCCGTACCTCAGGGGCGGCGGCGCGGTGCGCGCCGTGAACGACGACGAGACCGAGTGGCACTCCGACCCCGAGGCCCGGCACGAGGCCGGAACGCCGAACGTCCTCGGCGCGATCGCGCTGGCCGCCGCCTGCGACGCGCTGACCGCCACCGGCTGGGACGCGCTGGTGCGCGAGGAGGAGCGCCTCCTGGGCCGCCTGCGCGCGGGCCTCGCGGACATCGAGGGCGTCCACGAGCTGTCCCTGTGGGGCCCGGAGCACCCGCGGGTCGGCATCGTCTCCTTCGTCGTCGACGGGTTCACCGCCCGCCAGGTCGCCGAGACCCTGTCGGGCGAGTACGGCATCGGCGTCCGCGACGGCAAGTTCTGCGCCCACCCCTTCGTCCGCCACCTCCTGGGCGCCAAGGACGGCGGCTGCGAGGACGTGACCGCCTCGGCGGTGCGCGCCTCCATCGGCATCGGGAGCACCACCGAGCACGTCGACCGTCTGATCGCGGCTCTGCGGGATCTCGCCTCCCGCCGCTGACGTGGCAGCATGGGGCATATGACTGAGCCTCGTGCCCAGGGCGCGCCCCGGGAAGTGAACGTGGGGATCGGGGCCGGAGCGGACGCGGTCGCGGCGGCGGGCGGCAAGGAGCTCGCCACCGAGGACATGGTCCTCAACATCGGGCCGCAGCACCCGTCGACCCACGGGGTGCTGCGCCTGCGGCTCACCATGGACGGGGAGCGGATCAGCGCGGCCGAGCCGGTCGTGGGATACATGCACCGTGGCGCGGAGAAGCTGTTCGAGGTCAGGGACTACCGGCAGATCATCATGCTGGCCAACCGGCACGACTGGCTGTCGGCGTTCGCCAACGAGCTGGGCGTGGTGCTGGCGGTCGAGCGGATGCTCGGCATGGAGGTGCCGATCAGGGCGGTCTGGACACGCACGCTGATGGCCGAGCTGAACCGGGTGCTCAGCCACCTGATGTTCCTCGGCTCCTACCCCCTGGAGCTCGGCGCGATCACCCCGGTCTTCTACGCGTTCCGGGAACGCGAGACCCTGCAGGCCGTGATGGAGGAGATCTCCGGCGGCCGGATGCACTACATGTTCAACCGGGTCGGCGGCCTCAAGGAGGACCTGCCCCTGGGCTGGATGGACCGGGCCGCGCGGGCCGTGGCGGACGTGCGGCGGCGGCTGCCCGACATCGAGAACCTGATCGCGGGCAACGAGATCTTCCTGGCCCGCACGGTCGGGGTCGGCGTGCTGGACCGTCAGACGATCATGCAGTACGGCGTGAGCGGTCCCATCGCCCGCGCCTCCGGGGTCGATCTCGACCTGCGCAGGGACGACCCCTACCTCGCCTACGGCGAGCTGCCGGTGCGGGTCGTCACCCGTACGGCCGGAGACTGCAACGCTCGTTTCGGGGTGCTGCTCGAACAGGTGAAGGTCTCCCTGGACCTGGCGGACGCCTGCCTGGAGCGGCTGCGCGAGCTGCCGCCGGGGCCGATCAACCAGCGCCTGCCCAAGGTGCTCAAGGTGCCCGAGGGACACACCTACGCCTGGACGGAGAACCCGCTCGGCATCAACGGCTACTACCTGGTCTCCCGAGGCGAGAAGACGCCGTGGCGGCTGAAACTCCGCTCGGCCTCCTACAACAACGTCCAGGTGCTGCGCGAGATGTTGCCAGGACACCTGGTCTCCGACATGGTGGCCATTCTGGGCTCGATGTTCTTCGTGGTGGGTGACATCGACAAGTGACCGTGGAGAGTGCCGCCGGGTCACCGCGGCGGCACCGGCGGGTGATCACGGAGGGGGCCGCATGAGCGAACGCGCGGACACCGCGTCCCGTGCCGGAAACGGTCAGCGGGACAGATACATCGACTGGCTCCGCGCGCTCAGCCTGATCGTCGTGGTGATCTGGCACTGGGCGTTCACGATCCTGCGGTGGGGGCCCGACGGGCCCTCGCCGACGAGCCCGCTGGGCTTCACCTCGGGGCTGTGGATCCTCACGTGGCTGCTGCAGGTGCTGCCGCTCTTCTTCTACGTGGGCGGATACGTCCACCTGATGTCGTGGAACCGCGCCCGCGAGCGGGGCGTCGGCATCGGCAGCTTCGTGTGGCGGCGCATCCGGGCGCTGGCGATCCCGTCGCTGGCGCTCGCGCTGGCCTGGATCACGTTCGGCGCGATCGTCGGGTGGGTGTCGGGGATCGCCTGGATCGACCGGGTCGTGCTGCTCGTGCTGAGCCCGCTGTGGTTCATCGGCGTCTACCTCATGCTGATCGCCCTGCTGCCCCTCATGCTCTGGCTCCACCGGCGCTTCGACGTGCTGATCCTCATCTGGCTGGGCGGCGCGGCGCTGGTCGTCGACGTGCTGCGGCTGCGCTACGGCTACGAGGCCGCGGGCTGGCTGAACATGGTCATCGTCTGGGGACTGGCGCACCAGGCGGGATTCTTCTACGAGCGGATGGTCGCGCTGCCCCGCAGGCTGGACGTCGCCACCCTGTGGACGGGCCTGTTCGCCCTGTTCGGCCTGGTGTACTCGGGGATCTATCCGGGCTCGATGGTCGGGGTGCCCGGTGACAGGCTGTCCAACATGGCGCCGCCGACCTTCGTCATCGTGGCGCTGCTGATCTTCCAGATCGGCCTGGTCGAGGTGCTGCGTCCCTCCATGGAGCGCCTGCTGGAGCGTCCCCGGTGGCAGTGGACCAACGAGACGATCAACAGGTTCGCGCTGCCGCTGTTCCTGTTCCACACCACCGGCATGGCGATCCTGATGGGCGTGTTCTGGGCGCTGACCGGCGCCCCGCCCGGCAGCCAGGTCCCGCCCGACCTGGTGTGGTGGCTGGAACGCCCCCTGGCCGTGGCGGGCCCGCTGCTGTGCACGATCCCGTTCCTACTGCTGTTCGACCGGAGACGGGCCGCGAGCGGAACCCGCCGCTGACGAGCCGTCCAGGCGGGCCGGGGAGTGCCCGCGCACGCGGCGCGGGGGCGCGGCGACCGCACCCCCGCGCGGTTCCCGGAGCGGCGGCGTGTCCCACCTGGGCCCACCTGGGCCCACCTGGGCCCGCCTGGGGCCCGCCTGGGGCCCGCCTCAGCCGGTCGTGACGGCCTGTTCCTCCGGCTCGGGGCTCGCCGGCAGGTCCACGCTGTCGCGGAGCCTGACCGGCTTGAGGAACAGGACGGCGATGACGCCGACGGTGGCGACCGCGGCGGAGATGAGGAAGATGTGCCCGGTGGCGTCGCCGTAGGCCGCGCGCACGATCTCCTTGATCGGCTCGGGCAGCGCCTGGATGTTGAGGGTGCTGCGACCGCCGCCGCTCGCCGCGGCGGGCGTGACGCCCACCTTGGCGAGACCCTCGGCGATGCCGGTGGCGACCCGGTTGGCCAGCACCGCGCCGAGGACCGAGACGCCGATGGTGCCGCCGAGGGAGCGGAAGAACGTGATCGCGCCGCTGGCGGCGCCCAGCTCGCGCAGCGGGACGGTGTTCTGGATGACCAGCACGAGGTTCTGCATCGACATGCCGACCCCGGCGCCGACCAGCACCATCGCGCCGCCGATGAAGTACAGCGAGGTCTGGTGGTCCATCGTGGACAGCCCGAGGAAGCCGATGGTGAGCACGATGGAGCCGGTGACGATGTACGGCTTGATCCTGCCGCTCCTGGAGATCATGCGCCCGGAGACGGTGGATGAGATCAGCACCCCGACCATCATGGGGATGGTGAGCAGGCCCGCCTGGGTGGGGGTGTAGCCGCGGCCGATCTGGAAGTACTGGCCGAGGAAGACCGAGCCGCCGAACATGGCCATGCCGACCGCGAGGCTGGCCAGGATGGCCAGGGCGGGGGTGCGGTGGCGGATGACCTTCAGCGGCACCACCGGCTCGGCCACCCGCGACTCGACCCACGTCGCCAGCACCAGGAGCAGGACACCGCCGCCGACCATGGCCGCGGTCTGCCAGGACAGCCAGTCGAAGGAGTTGCCGACGAAGGTGACCCAGATGAGCAGGACGCTGACGCCCGCGGCGATCAGCGCGGCGCCCACGTAGTCGATCTTGACGTCGGCGCGGCGCACGACGGCCACGCGCAGCGTCTTGTGCAGCAAGGCGAAGGCGACCACGGTGAAGGGCAGCGCGATGAAGAAGCACCAGCGCCAGCCCAGCCAGGACGTGTCGGCGATCAGGCCGCCGAGCAGCGGGCCGCCCACCGTCGCCACGGCCATGACGCCACCGAGGTAGCCGTTGTAGCGTCCGCGCTCCTTGGGGCTGATCATCGCGGCGATGATGACCTGCACCAGGACCTGCAGGGCGCCCATGCCCAGGCCCTGCAGGGCCCGGAAGGCGATCAGCTGCGCGGTGTTCTGCGCGAAACCGCAGGCCAGCGAGCTGATCATGAAGATGACGATGGAGATCTGGAGCAGCAGCTTCTTGCTGAACAGGTCCGCGAGCTTGCCCCAGATCGGCGTGGAGGCCGTCGAGGCGAGCAGTGAGGCGGTGACCACCCAGGTGTACTGCGACTGGGTGCCGTTGAGCGCACCGATGATCTGCGGGAGCGCCACCGACACGATCGTGCTGCTGATCATGGCGACGAACAGGACGAGCAGCAGCCCGCTCAGCGCCTCAAGGACCTGGCGGTGACTCATCGGCCCGGTTTCATGATCAGTTTTGTGAGCGGTGACTGTATGGGCGCCCACGCGCAACCTCCGGTTGAGAAATCAGAACGAACTGTGACACCTTACATGCCCACTGGGCAACTTTGCGCACTGGGCATGTTTTCTCAAACGGTGAGATACTGATGCCATGGAGATCACAGCGGGATTGCGCGAACGTAAGAAGGCCGAGACGCGGCAGGCGGTCCACGAGGCCGCGCTGCGGCTGTGCGCCGAACACGGCCTGGACCACGTCACCGTCGAGGCCATCGCCGACGCCGCCAACATCTCCCGGCGCACCTTCTCCAACTACTTCGGCAGCAAGGAGGACGCCCTCCTCTACGGTGACGAGCAGCGCATCCGGCTGCTGCTCGAACGGGTCAACGCCCGTCCCGCGGGGGAGACGGCCTGGCAGGCGCTGCGCGGAGCCATCCACGACATCCAGCGGGAGCTGGGCGATCCCGAGGTGGCCTGGGCCGTGCGCGCGAGGCTCGCCAAGAGGCACCCCTCCCTCCTGGCCAGGCAGCTGGCCAACCACGCCGCCCTGGAGCGCGAGCTCGTCCAGGCCATCGCCGGACGCGACGGCGCCGCCGGTGCCGTGCGGCCCCAGGTGCTGGCGGCCGCCTTCCTGGTCGCGCTGCGCATCGCCACCCACGTGTGGACCGACGAAGACGAGCCCCGCCCCCTCCTGGAGGTCATGGAGGAGGTCCTCGACGAGATGGCCCGCCCCTTCGACGGCCGGTGAGCCCCGGCCCCTTCCTGACGGGCCCCTCCGCCGGAGAACCGCCGGAGAAGGGCCCGTCCTCGTGGAACCCGTACGGCCCGCGCCAGGCGCCCGGCCGGACGCGGGGTGGTGACGGGAACGTGAAGATCTCGCGTGGTAGTGTTGCCGTCCCCCAGAAGGGGACCGGACCTACCGAGGAGGTGAGACCCATTACCGCCAGATCAGGCCGGGTGCTCTCATCTCATGACCGTACGGCTCATATCCGTACGGCCGACCGGACATAGGTGACCGGGAGAGCGCCCGCAGGCAGCGAAAGGCTCTCTCCGATGTCACTTCCCCCGTCGTCCCTCCCCCTGTCCGTCATCGTCACCAGGCTTCGGGCCGCCGGCTGTGTGTTCGCCGAGGACGAGGCGGAGCTGATCGTCTCCACCGCGCGGACCCCCGCCGATGTCGCCGCCATGGTCGAGCGGCGGGTCGCCGGCCTGCCCCTCGAACACGTCCTCGGCTGGGCGGAGTTCTGCGGCCTGCGGATAGCCGTGGAGCCGGGGGTCTTCGTCCCCCGCCGCCGCACCGAGTTCCTCATCCGGCAGGCCACCGCCCTCGCCCGCCGGACCGCCGCCCCCGCCCTTCCGGAGCGGGCCTCCTCCGGACCTCCGGCCGTCGTGGTCGACCTGTGCTGCGGCTCGGGGGCGATGGGCGCCGCGCTGGCCACGGCCCTGGAGCGGATCGAGCTGCACGCCGTCGACCTCGACCCGGCCGCGGTGCGGTGCGCCCGCCGTAACCTCGCCTCCGTCGGCGGCCGGGTGTACGAGGGCGACCTCTACGAGCCGCTGCCCGCCACGCTGCGGGGCCGCGTCGACATCCTGGTCGCCAGCCCACCCTACGTGCCCACCGAGGCGATCAGGCTGCTGCCCGCCGAGGCCCGCGTGCACGAGCCCCGGACGGCGCTCGACGGGGGCGCGGACGGGCTCGACGTCGTGCGGCGGGTGATCGCCGCGGCACCGCTGTGGCTGTCCCCCGGCGGTCATCTGCTGGTCGAGACGAGCCGGAGGCAGGCCTCCCGGACCGTCGAGGCCGTGGCCCGCAGCGGGCTGATCCCGCGACCGGCCGACTGCGACGACCTGAACGCCACCGTCGTCGTCGGGACCAGACCCGTTCCGCGGGAGTGACGGCCGTCTCCCCGGGCCACCGGGGACGCCCTTGCGACGGCCGCCCACCTCCACCGTTTACCTCCACCGCTTGCCTCCACCGTGTCCGGGACCTTCCGGGCGCCGGTACGGCGAGCGGTGAAGCGGGGCGGCTCGGCGCCGGTGAACGACGTCCGCCCAGGTCCCAGGTCACGGCATTAGCGGTGGTCGTCCTCGGAGTCCTTGGGCACCTTGCAGCAGTGCTCCAGGTACAGGGCGGCGCAGACCAGCACCGCGCAGGCCACGAGCGATCCACCGGCGATCAGGAAGTCCCGGCGGGGCACTCCCTGCTCCAGCAGGTCGGTGGTGTAGAGGGCGAACCCGGCGAAGACACCCCCGAAGATCGCCCCGGCGTACGCCGAGGCCTTGGCGAGGGCCGCCAGGCGGGCCACGGCCAGCGGTTCGACGGGCTTGGTCTCCGCCCTGCGCTCGATCCTGGCCTTCGTCATCCAGCCGCTGTAGGCCTCGCCGATCGCCAGCAGGAGCACGGTGGGGATCGCGGTCCAGGGGAGGGTCGGCAGGGACGAGTAGAGCGGTTTCAGCAGCCCCCACGTCAGGAACGTGAACACGGCGAAGACACCGACGAGAACGCCGGGGTGACTCGGCTTCATCAAGGCCTCTGCAGCGTCAGATCGGGGCGCAGCCGTACGTAGTCCTGGTCCAGGCCGGCCAGCAGGTCGGAGACCCTGCGCCCGGCCAGGACCGCGTCGGGGTCGGCGCGCATCCAGGGCACCAGCACGAACGCGCGCTCGTGCGCCCTGGGATGCGGCAGCGTCAGCTCGGGGTCGTCCGAGACCACGTCTCCGACGGTGATCAGATCGACGTCCAGGGTGCGCGCTCCCCAGCGCTCCGCCCGGACCCTGCCGAAAACGTTCTCCACACTCTGAGCACGATCGAGGAGCGTCCTGGGTTCCAGCTCGCTGCGCGCGATCACCACCGCGTTGAGGTACGGCCCCTGCTCGGGACCGCCGACCGGGTCCGTCTCGTAGACCGGGGAGACCGCGACGAACTCCAGCTCCGGGGTGTCGAAGAGCGAGTCCAGCGCGCCCTGCAACATCTCCAGCCGGTCCCCCAGGTTGCTGCCGAGTGCGAGCACGACCTTCATGACCGGCTCCGGCTGATCGTCACGATCACGTCGTCGAACGGCAGCGGGATGGGGGCGGCCGGTTTGTGCACGCTCACCTCGGCCGACCACACGAGCTCACGGGACAGGCAGACGTCCGCCAGGCGCTGGGCGAGGGTCTCGATCAGATCGACCGGCTCGCCCTCCACGACCTTCACCAGGTCCTGGGCGAGCTGCCCGTAGTCCACGGTCTTGGCGAGGTCGTCCCCGGCGGCCGCGGGTGCGGTGTCGAGGAGAAGCGTGACGTCGACGACGAACTCCTGGCCGAGCTCCCGCTCCGCAGCCAGCACGCCGTGCCGACCCCGTGCTCTCAGGCCCTTGAGGCTGATCCGGTCCGTCACGGGGTTTCCTCTTCCTCTTCGTCGTCTCCCTGCAACACGGGCGAGCCGTGGTGCAGCCAGAGCCGCCACCCCGCCGACGTCCTGACGAAGGTGTTGCTCGCCACAACCTTTCCCGCGGCGAAGCTGGAATCACCTTCGTCGCCCGCGGTGAGGATGTTCTCCTCACAGGTGAGGATCGCGACGTCGCCCAGCACGCTGACACGGACGTCGGTCAGCACGAACTGGATGTAGGGGGTGTTGGCCATGATGAGCGCCCAGGAGCGCAGCACCTCCTGGCGGCCGTTGACGATCGGCCACCCCGGGTGCACGCAGCTCACCTGCTCGTCGTCGAGGTCCTCTGCCCAGATCTCGGTCATGCGATCGAGGTCGGCGTTCTCGATCGCGGTGTAGAACGCCTGGTTGACCGACTCGACGGCGGTGGTGTCGACGCTCATGATCTCGCTCTCTGAACAGCGGCGGCCACGCGGACGGCGTCCGCGTTCGGGCGTACGTCGTGCACCCGCACGCACCAGGCCCCCGCGTCTGCGGCGAGGGCGGTCACGGCGAGCGTGGCGTCGTCACTGCGGTCGAAGGGACGGGGGGTGCCGTCGGGATCGGCCAGCAGGCGGCCCAGGAAACGCTTGCGCGAGGCCCCGATGAGCAGCGGGTGGCCCAGCTCGGCGAGCCGGTCGATGCCCGCGATCAGGGCCCAGTTGTGCTCGGGGTTCTTGGAGAAGCCCAGGCCGGGGTCCAGCACGATCTGGCTCTCCGCCACCCCTTCCGCCAGCACGGAGGCGACCCGCTTGGCGAGTTCCTCCCGCACCTCGGTCACGACGTCACCGTAGATCGCCCGGCTGTCCATCGAGTGACTGTGACCTCGCCAGTGCATCACCACGTACTGCACGCCGGAGGCGGCCACGATCCTCGGCATCTCCGGATCGGCCAGGCCGCCGCTGACGTCGTTGACCAGCCTCGCCCCGGCCTCCACGGCCGCCCGCGCGACCTCGGCCCGCATGGTGTCGACGCTGACCACGACGCCCTCCCGGCTCAGTTGCCTGATGACCGGCTCGACCCTGGCCAGCTCCTCCTCCAGCGACACCCGCGCCGCGCCCGGCCGGGTCGACTCCCCTCCCACGTCGACGATGTCGGCGCCCTGTTCGACCAGCTCCAGGCCGTGCCGTACGGCCGCCGCCGGGTCGAACCACCGGCCTCCGTCGGAGAAGGAGTCAGGGGTGACGTTGACCACGCCCATCACCAGGCAACGGCCCTCGTCGGGCAGCCCCGGCACACTCCACGTAGTCATGCGGACAAGCCTAGGCGTTGTCCGCTCTTCGCCCATATCGCGGGTCCGGCTTGCGCCATAACGAATCAGCCTGTCCATCACGAAGCGGGCGGCCCGATCGACGGGCCGCTCAGGACGCCTGCCGTCATGTCTTCCTCAGAGCATGCCGGACCTTGGCAAGTGTGGCGATATTAGCCCGAGCACGATGAGAGCGGAGGGTTTTCCCGCCGGGCCACAGCGCGAAAAGCCCTGCCCAGGCCGTCATGGACGGCCCGGGCAGGGCTTTCAAGAGGAATCCGGCGGGCGCCGGGAGGGATGCTCCCGGACGGGCGAGGCTCAGCGCAGGATGAGCGCCATCGCCTCCGCGCGAGTCTTGTCACTGTTGCGGAAATCACCCCGCACGGCCGAGGTGATCGTCTTGGCGCCGGGCTTGCGGACACCGCGCATGGTCATGCAGAGGTGCTCGCACTCGATCACGACGATGACTCCCCGGGGCTCCAGCACGCTCATGAGCGCGTCGGCGATCTGGGAGGTCATCCGCTCCTGCACCTGGGGGCGCCGGGCGTACACGTCGACGAGGCGGGCGAGCTTGGACAGGCCGGTGACCTGTCCCTTCTCGTTCGGGATGTAGCCGACGTGGGCCACGCCGTGGAACGGGACCAGGTGGTGCTCGCAGGTCGAGTAGACCTCGATGTCCCTGACGAGCACCATCTCGTCGTGGTCGACGTCGAAGACCGTGGTCAGCACGTCTTCCGGGGTCTGCCCCAGCCCGGCGAACTGCTCGGCGTAGGCTCGGGCGACCCTGGCCGGGGTGTCGAGCAGGCCGTCGCGGTCGGGATCCTCACCGATGGCGATGAGGATCTCGCGAACGGCCTTCTCCAGCCTCTCCGAGTCGACCTTGAGGGGGTTCACGCTCACACTCAGTTCCCGTCCTTGCGCACGGAGTCGGTGTGACCTGTACCCGCGGGGAGCGCTCCGTTGCCGGACTGCTCCTTCGGCGTCAGGATCGGCGGCCGGTTGGACGGCAGCCGCTTGCCGTAGCCGGAGTAGGAGGGACGCTTCTCCCTGACGACGACCGGGGCGAAGATCTGCAGGACCTGATCGCGGGAGAGGGTCTCCTTCTCCATGAGCTCGAGCACCAGGTTGTCGAGCACGTCGCGGTACTCGACGAGGATCTCCCAGGCCTGGTCGTGCCCGGTCTCGATGAGGCGGCGCACCTCCTCGTCGATCGTGGAGGCGATCTTCTCGGAGTAGTCGCGCTCGTGGCCCATCTCACGGCCGAGGAAGACCTCGGCGTTGCCGGTGCCGAACTTGCGGGCGCCGAGCTGCTCGCTCATGCCGTACTCGGTGACCATGCGGCGGGCGATGGAGGTGGCCTTCTCGATGTCGTTGGAGGCGCCGGTGGTCGGCTCGTGGAAGACGAGCTCCTCCGCCGTACGGCCGCCCAGCAGCATCGCGAGCTGGTCCATCATCTCCGAGCGGGTCGCCAGGAACTTGTCCTCCATCGGCAGCGTCATCGTGTAACCGAGGGCGCGGCCGCGGGACAGGATCGTGATCTTGTGGACCGGGTCGGAGTTGGGCAGCGCGTGCGCGACCAGGGCGTGACCGCCCTCGTGGTACGCGATGATCTTCTTCTCCTGGTCCGACATGACGCGGGTCTTGCGCTCGGGGCCGGCCATCACGCGGTCGATGGACTCCTCGAGCATCTCCATCGTGATCAGCTTCTGGTCGGCGCGCGCGGTGAGCAGCGCGGCCTCGTTGATCACGTTGGCCAGGTCGGCACCGGTGAAACCGGGCGTCCTGCGGGCGATGACGTCGAGGTCGACGCCCTCGGCGAACGGCTTGCCGCGGCCGTGCACCCGGAGGATGCCCTTGCGGCCCTCCAGGTCGGGACGGTCGACGGTGACCTGGCGGTCGAAACGACCGGGACGCAGCAGCGCCGGGTCGAGGATGTCGGGCCGGTTGGTCGCGGCGATCAGGATCACGCCGCCCTTGACGTCGAAGCCGTCCATCTCGACGAGGAGCTGGTTCAGCGTCTGCTCGCGCTCGTCGTGACCGCCGCCCAGACCGGCGCCGCGGTGACGGCCGACCGCGTCGATCTCGTCGATGAAGATGATCGCCGGGGCGTTCGCCTTGGCCTGCTCGAACAGGTCGCGCACCCGGGAGGCGCCGACGCCGACGAACATCTCGACGAAGTCGGAACCGGAGATGGAGTAGAACGGCACGCCGGCCTCGCCGGCGACGGCCCTGGCGAGCAGGGTCTTACCGGTTCCGGGCGGACCGTAAAGCAGGACGCCCTTGGGGATCTTGGCGCCGATCGCCTGGAACTTGGCCGGAGCCTGCAGGAACTCCTTGATCTCCTGGAGCTCCTCGATGGCCTCGTCGGCACCCGCGACGTCGGCGAAGGTGGTCTTGGGGGTGTCCTTGGTGATGAGCTTGGCCTTCGACTTGCCGAAGTTCATCACCCGGGAGCCGCCGCCCTGCATCTGGTTCATGATGAACAAGAAGATCAGCACGATGATGACGATCGGCAGGAAGCTCACCAGGAGACCGAGGAGGAAGTTCTCCTTCGGCACGTCGACGGTGTAGCCGCCCGAGAGCTTGTCGCTCTTCGCCGCGGTTTCGAGCCGGTCTGCGAGCTGGACACCCTGGCCGGTCACCCACGAGGAGTAGTAGCGCTTCTTGTCGGTCAGCGTGACCTCGATGCGCTGGTCCTTGTCGATGATCTTCGCGTTGGAGACCTTGCCCTCGTCGATCCAGCTAATGATCTTCGAGGTGTCGGCCTTCTCGAAGCTGCCGTCACTGCTCCACATAGTGGTGATGAGCAGGAGCAACACGACGATGCCCAGGATCCACAGCAGTGGCCCACGTGTAAATCGCTTGAGATCCATCCGATGCGGAACCCCGGCGGGCCCGTCCCTTCCTGACCATGGCCTGGCAACCCCGGGCGAACCCGGGGTTCGCGGTCTCCCTAACCGCTCCAACTGACTACCAAGGGAAGGCGTACGAGGCCATACCCTCAGTCGTCCGAAGGTACACCGGCGTGCCGCGCAGGGTAACTGCCCGGACAGCACCGGCTTTGCCCTACCAACGTACGTCAGGTAGGCGCGTGTTCCCCTCCGCTATGACCAATGTCGCGTGTGTGGAGCGCGTGCTTCGCCCAGGGCGTACTTTTTTAGTTTGCCCCATACACATGCGGCGCAAGAGTCCCGATGAAGGGAAGGTTGCGATATCGCTCTGCGTAGTCGAGGCCGTAGCCGATCACGAACTCGTTGGGAATGTCAAAGCCGACGTATTTCACATCGAGCGGCACCTTGACCGCGTCCGGCTTGCGCAGCGCCGCGCAGATCTCCACCGAGGCGGGGTTGCGCGACTTCAGGTTGTGCACCAGCCACGACAGGGTCAGGCCCGAGTCGATGATGTCCTCGACGACCAGTACGTGACGGCCCGCGATGTCGGTGTCCAGGTCCTTGAGCACCCGCACGACGCCGGACGACTTGGTGCCCGCCCCGTAGGAGGAGACGGCCATCCAGTCCATCTGGACCGGCACGTGCAGCGCCCTGGCCAGGTCGGCCATGACCATGACCGCGCCCTTCAGCACGCCCACGATCAGTAGTTCCCTGCCCGCGTAGTCCTCGTCGATCCGGCCCGCGAGCTCCTTGATCTTGGCCTGGAGCTCTTCTTCCGAGATGAGGACCTTTTCGAGGTCCCTGCCCATGTCGGCTGCGTCCACCTGGGATTTTTCCTTACGAGACGGGGCTTGCTGGCTGTCTGGCGAATATCAGGGTGCCATACCGACGGACCGCACCAATCCCCCCGGGGACCTCCACACGCCGCTGCCCGCGCCAGCCGGTGACCAGACGGTCCACCTGAAGGATGTGCGCCGCGGCGAGCGTGCCGGGCGGGGCTCCCGCCTCGATCGCCGCCCGGCGCAGCACCCGCCGCCGTACCGCCGCGGGCAGCGCCGCCAGCTCCGGTACGGCCAGCGCCACCGTCCCGGGGCCACCGATATCGCTAAGAGCTGAATCCGGGAGCAGTGCCGCGGCGTAGGCGGTGTCCGCCCACCCGTCGAGCGCGTCCGCGTCGTCCCGGCACAGGGCGGCGGTCCTGGCGAGCGCCTCGGCGACACCGGGGCCCAGTTCCTCCTCCAGGGCGGGCAGCAGCCGGGAGCGGACCCTGACCCGGGTGTAGCGGGGATCGAGGTTGTGCGGGTCGTCCCAGGGGCTCAGCCCCAGCCCCTGGCAGGCCGCCACGGTCGTCCGCCTGCCGATCCCGAGCAGGGGGCGCCGGTAGAGCCCCGCCCGCTCCGGCATCCCCGCCAGCGAGCGCGTCCCGCTCCCCCTGGCCAGCCGGAGCAGCACGGTCTCCGCCTGGTCGTCCCTGGTGTGCCCGAGAAGCACGGCCGCGGCCCCGAGCCGCTCGGCGGCCTCCGACAGCGCGGCGTATCTGGCCTCCCTGGCGGCCGCCTCGGGACCTCCCGAGGTGCCGACCAGGACCCGCAGCGCCTCGGCCGGGTCGAGGCCCAGGTCGGGCGCGAGCCGTACGACGGCGGTGGCCCGGTCGTCCGAACCCTCCTGCAGGCCGTGGTCGACGGTGAGCAGTCCCGCGCGGAGCCCGGCCCTGGGCGCGACGAACCCCGTGGCGGCGGCCAGCGCCAGGGAATCGGCGCCGCCGCTGCACGCGACGAGCACGAGGGAGCCGGCCGCCAGATCGTCCAGCGCTTGCCGTACGGCACGGCGGACATCGGCGACGGCGGGAGGCGGACCCATGCCCGCCATTGTCCGGCCTCGGACGTGCCGGCCGCACCGCCGGACCCGCCCCTCGGAGAGATCGTCCGGCCCCCGGCGTGCCGGCCGCACCGCCGGGCCGCCTCTTGGAGAGCCGTGCCTCCCGGCCCGCTCCCGCGGCCCACAGGCCGGGCGGAACGGGCCGGTGACGGGTCAGCCGGTCGTGCCGTCGGCCTCGGGAAGGGCGGAAGCGCCGATCACCCTGGCGATCCAGCGCTCCGGCCTGCTGATCTCGTCCTGGGTCGGGAGGGTCTGCGGAGAGGTCCAGACCTTGTTGAAGCCGTCCATGCCCACCCGGTCGACGACCGTGCGCACGAAGGAGGAGCCCTCGGCGTACTGCTTCATCTTCAGGTCGACGCCGAGCAGCTTGCGGACCGTGCGGTCCAGGCGCGAGCCGCCCTCGCGACGGTGGTGGAACTTGGCGCGGATGTCGGCGACCGTGGGGACCACCGCCGGGCCGACCGCGTCCATGACGTAGTCGCCGTGCCCCTCGACCAGGGTCATCACCGCGGTGAGCCGGTTGAGGATCTCCCTCTGCTCGGGGGTCTGGATCGCGTCGATCAGATTGCCCTCGCCTCCCCTGACGGCGTCGGCGACCGCGTCGGCGGCCGAGCGGAACCGGTCGAGGAGCGTGCTCAGATCCATGTCGGAGGCGAGCAGGAACTCCGTCATCTGGGAGCGGACGTACTCCCTGAGCCAGGGGACGCCGGTGAACTGCACCCGGTGGGTCTCCTCGTGCAGGCAGACCCACAGCCGGAAGTCGCGCGGGACCACGTCGAGCTCCTGCTCGGCGTGCACGATGTTGGGCGCGACCAGCGTGAGGCGGCCGACGGCCTCGCGCCCCGACGGGTCGGGCGGCAGGAACAGTTCGTACTGCCCCAGGACACGGGAGGCCAGGAAGGCGAGCACCGCGCCGACCTCCACCCCGGTGACGCGCGAGCCGACCGCGCTCACGATCGCCGGGGTCTGGTCCTTGCGCGCGGCCATGCGCTGGGTCAGCGGCTCCAGCACCACCCGGAAGCCCTCGACGTTGGCCTTGATCCAGCCTGGCCGGTCGACGATGGTCGCCGGTTCGGGTGCGGTCTCCGTGTCGATCCGGGTGAACTCCCGGACGTGCCCCTCGGCGACGCGCGAGAGTTGCCGCAGTTCGGCGACCGCCCGGCGAGCCTCCTCTCGGCTCACTTGCGGCCCGGGGCGCACCAGGCGCGTTCCGGTCGCTACGGCAAGATCCCAGTCGATCACCTGCATACCGTCCACCGTACGTGGTATCCGTCCCGCTCGCGCGGCCCCCGTCCCGAATCGGGCCCGCGCTCCGGATCGGGCCCGCGTTCCGGATCAGCCGGCCGCGACGGTCGCGGCCAGCCTGTCGAGGGCCGCCTCCGCCTTGCCCGGCCCCGGCGGGACCTTGTCGGCCATGAAGGCGAAGGTGACCAGGCGCCCGCTCCGGGTGGTGGTCAGGCCCGCCAGCGCGTTGACCCCGTCGAGGGTGCCGGTCTTGGCGCGGATCAGCCCGTGGACGGAGCCGTTCTTGGTGAACCGGTGCCCGAGGGTGCCGGTGAACCCTGCGACGGGCATGCCGCTGACGATCGGGTGCAGGTGGGGGTTGGCCGGGGCGGCCGCCACCGCGACGAGCCTGGCCAGTGCCGCGGGGGCGATGCGGTTCCTCGGCGACAGCCCGCACCCGTCGAAGACGCGCACGCCCTCGGCCACCTTCAGCCGGGCCAGCACCTGTGTGACGGCCGTCGCGGCGCCGTCGAAGGAGACGGGCCTGCCCTCCTTGATCGCCACCTGCCTGGCCAGGGCCTCGGTCAGATCGTTGTCGCTGAGTGTGAGCGCCCGCTCGACCAGCGCGTACACCGGCGCCGAGTCGACCCGGGCGAGCTCCTGGGAGCCCTCGGGGGCCCTGACACGGGCGGCGGACTTGGAGACCGAGACACCGTACTTCGGCAGCAGCGCGACGAACGCGGCGTAGGCGGCACGGGAGGGGTCGGAGACCCGCTGGTGACTGCCCGGGGAGACCTTCCCCTCGTCGACCATGAGCGCGGTGACCGGGGCGACGCTGCCCTCGGGCACGTAGCCGGGCTTCCACGTCGGGGCGGTGCGCGGCCCGGTGTAGAGGCTGTCGTCGTAGGAGACCGTCACCCTGCGGGTCCCGGCCGCCCTGAGCGCCTTGGCCGTCCGCTGGGCGAGCGAGGCGAGCGAGGCGGGCTCGGGGTAGACGGAGAGCGAGGACGGCCTGGCCGCCGTCAGGGTGGGGTCGCCCCCGCCGACCAGGACGATCGAGGTGGGCGACGAGCCGCGCACCACGCGGGTGCTGATCCTGGCGTCCGGGCCCAGGGAGGCCAGCGCGGCGACCGAGGTGGCGATCTTGGTGGTCGAGGCCGGCGTGAGGCCCGTCCCGGCGTCGCTGCCGAACAGCACCTCGCCCGTCTCGGCGTCGACGACCGCGGCGCCCACGCTGTCGCCCAGCGCGGGGTCCCCCAGCGCCGCGGTGAGGCGTCCCGCCAAAGTACCCTTGGCAGGGAGAGGTCCGTTCCCCCCCGCGGCCAGCACCGGACCCGCGGTGATGACCGGGACGGGAGGCGGCTCGGCCGACGCGACCGGTTCGGGCGCCTTCTCGGTCAGCGCATCGCTGGTGAGCAGGTGGGCACCGGCCGCGACGACGA
Organism: Streptosporangium sp. NPDC051022; assembly: GCF_040683035.1. Classification (NCBI taxonomy): domain Bacteria; kingdom Bacillati; phylum Actinomycetota; class Actinomycetes; order Streptosporangiales; family Streptosporangiaceae; genus Streptosporangium; species Streptosporangium sp. NPDC051022. Next base: position 129,242 of record NZ_JBFBCF010000009.1, read on the forward strand.
ACAGTTGCAGCAAGACGAGAGTGACCAAGGCCACCCCCCGCTCGCGCCGCATTATGTCGCCGACCTTTCATCAATCGGTACCCAACAGCTATTACGTCTACGAGACACTAACGCCCATCCGGGGGTGCCCGGGGGCTTGAGCGGAGGAACAGCGGTGGAGTTCGACGTTCTCGTTGAGATTCCCAAGGGGCAACGGAACAAGTACGAGGTGGACCACGAGTCAGGTCGGATCAGGCTCGACAGAATGCTCTTCACCTCCACGCAGTACCCCGCCGACTACGGCTTCATCGAGGACACCCTCGGCGAGGACGGAGACCCCCTCGACGCCCTGGTGCTGCTTCAGGAGCCGACCTTCCCCGGTTGCCTGATCAAGTGCCGCGCGGTCGGGATGTTCCGCATGACGGACGAGAAGGGCGGTGACGACAAGGTCCTGTGCGTTCCCGCGACGGACCCCCGGATGGAGCACATCCGCGACATCCACCACGTGCCCGAGTTCGACCGCCTTGAGATCCAGCACTTCTTCGAGGTCTACAAGGACCTGGAGCCCGGCAAGTCCGTCGAGGGCGCCAACTGGGTCGGGCGTGTCGAGGCCGAGGACGAGATCAAGCGCTCCATCAAGCGCGCCGAAGAGGCCGAGGGTCACCAGCACTGACCGGGCCGTCAGGCCGGACGGGTCGCGCCGATGAGGTCTCTGCGCCACATCGGCGCGACCCGGACCACGTCCCCGGTCCGCGGGGCGTGCACCATTAGGTCCCCGCCGATGTAGATCCCCACGTGCCGGATGCCGGCGGGAACGCGGGAACGGCGGCCGAAGAACAGCAGATCCCCCCGGCGGAGCCGATCGAGCGACACGTGCCTCCCCGAGGTCCACTGGGTACCCGTCCAGTGGTCCATCTTGACCCCGACCCGCGCCCACGCCTGCATGGTCAGCCCCGAGCAGTCGTAGCCGGTGGGTCCGGCGCTCGCCCACACGTAGGGCTTGTCGATCTGGGTCAGCGCCCAGTCGGCGACGATGTCGCCCAGCGCCGCCCCTGAGGACTTCTCCAGCGCCCAGCTCGGCGCCCGCGCCCCGTCGGCCACGACCTCGTCGCCGGTCACGGCGGTCACGGCGACCCGCGCCCTGATCCGCGCCAGCGCGGCGGCCCGGTATCTGCCGTACTTCGCGCGGTCCCTGGCCACCCTGGCCCGCTCCAGGTTCCACGCCCGCTCGTCGGTCAGCCGGTCCGCGGTGCCCCGCGCCTCGTCCGTCTCCTGCCTGAGCCGGGCCTGCTCGTCCTCGATCCGCCGGACCTCGACGGTCTGCCCGATCACGGCCCGCTCCGCCGCCGGCTCGACCGCCGGCTCGACCGCCGGGGCCCGGCCGGCACAGGAGGCGTTCTCCACCTGCGGCACGGCCGCCACCCTCTCCGCACCACCGGTGCTCTCCGCTTTCTCGGGAGCCTCCGCACCCGCCGCACCCGCCGGGACCGCCGGGACCGCCAAAGCCGCCAGAGCCGCCAGAGCCGCCAGAGCCGCCAGAGCCGCCGGGGCCGACTGAGCCGTCCGGGATACCGTTCCCGCCTCGGCGCAGGCGGCGTGCGCGACCTCGACCGGCCCGCCCGCCTGGGCCGTCAGTTCCCGTAACCGGGTCCGGGCCTCGTCGAGCAGAAGTGTGACGGTGCCTAACCGTTTACTTCGCTCGACGGCTTTGGAACGCGCCTCGGCGACCTCACGGGCCGAAGGACTGTTACGGAACCGGGCTTCGGCGGAAACACTCGTTCCCGCGGCCAGGCAACAGGCCACCCCTGATATCAGGGCGACGGCACGGCCGTACTTTCCAATCACGGAGTGCATATGTCCACCTTGGTCAATCAGCGCATCTCGAATCCGCGCGTATCACTATGTGTCACTGCATGACAACCCGCTTGACTCAAGGTTCCCCATAGTCACTCTTCGCACACATGCATCACACATATCGTGATCAGCGCTGGCCAAAATGGTTTTCTGAGCATCAGTTCCAGAGGGAGGAGATGAAGCGACAGGCGGACATTACGGACGGACAATGACGGACAATACGGCGGCGAACAATGACGCGACGCTTCTTCCGTATCGTCTCCGACCGGCCAGACCACCTCTCACTCCGGCGTCGAAAAGATGAAAAATCATGCCGTACGGCATGCCCACGCCCCCGGCGAACGCCCACTCGCCGGTCTTCGTGACAGCGAACCGCCCGCCGTGGAGGGCGAGGGAAATCGGGGGCGACTGAGAAAAATGATGAATCAGGTGAAAACGGTTACCGCCGCACCCATTTGACGGGCGACACAACCAACGGGCACGACAACCGGCGGGCACGACAACCGGCGAGCGTCACAGCGCCGCGGCGCACGGCGCACCGTACCGCCTCTCGCTGAGAGCCCGGTCCAGCGGCCCGTCCCGGCGGCCCGTCCCAGCCCACACCACCGCGCCGTACGCCACCGCCGGACCCCGCCCGGCACAGCGCAACACAACACAACACGCAACACAACACACGGGATCCGCGCGCGGCCCCGGCACACCGCACGAGATCCGGGCACGGCTCAGCGCGCCGCACGGAATCCGGGCACAGCTCAGCGCGCCGCGCGGAATCCGGGCACGGCCCGGCACACCGCACGGGACTCGAACACGGCCCGGCACACCGCACGGGACTCGGACACGATCGGCGCGCCGTACGAGGTCGGATCACGGCGGCGCGGCGCGCGGCACCCGCGCGGGATCAGGTCACTGTCTGGCCTCCCCCTCGGCGACCATCCCCTGCCTGCCCCGGTCCTTGGCGAACGCGGGCGTGGTGGGCTTGACCACGCGCGCCGGAAGGCTGCCGCCCAGGGCCAGCTGCTCGTAGGGGCGGCTGCTCGATCCCCAGGTGCGTGCCGCCACCTCGGCCTTTGCGATCTTGCTGGTGTCCTGGACGCTCTCGATGTGCATGACGAAGCGGCGGGTGCCGTCCGACCTGACGTTGTCGACGAACGTGCTCCCGCCGCCGAGCAGCTTGCCGTCCCGGTCCCGCAGGAGCGCGGTGACCGCCAGACTCCCGGCCGGCAGCCGGTACGGCGTGCCGACGTATCCGACGACCAGATAGCCGTCGTCCCTTCGCACGGTCATCACGTCGGAGATGGGGAACGGCTGGAAGGCCGAGACGATCCGGCCCGCCAGGCGCCACTCGGCGGGACGATAGTCGATGCTCACCTGGGACGGCCTCTCGGCGGCGACCACCTCGCCGCTGAAGGGCAGCGAACCGGCGGGCGGCACGGCGTCCAGCGGCTGCTCCAGCCGGACGACCTCCTTGCCCGCGGCGTCCTTGGCGATCACCGTGGCGACCACGTGTTCGCCGAAGTGCCACGGGTTGCTGTTGGTGAGCACCCCGGCCCAGTTCACCACGTACCCCCCGTCCTTCTTGATGATGGACGAGACCTGTTCCTTGACCGCGAGCGGCCGGAGCTGGGTTGCCTGCTGCTCGGAGTCGGAGGAACATCCGGCCAGGAGCAGCAGGGCTAGAGCGCTGACAATTCGGGTACTGTGCGTCACCTAGTCGTCATAACCCGTGAACATTCCGGCCTCCACCGGACACGCGCAACTCGGGCGAAGTCTTTAACCCGATCCTCCGCGACCGCCCGGCCTCCCCCGACCATCCGGCTCCCCCGCGACGCCCCTCCCACGGTCTCCCGGCGCTCCCCTGACAGGGCCGGCCCGCGCCGAGGCGGCGGGGCCGGGCCTCAGCGCTTGCGGACCACCCGGGTCTCGTCCCAGACGGGTTCGGGCGACTCGTACACCGTGCCGTCGGAGCCGAAGACCAGATAGCGGTCGAAGTCGTCGGCGAACCATCGGTCGTGGGTGACCGCGACCACGGTCCCGTCGAAGGCGTTCAGCCCCGCCTGGAGGGCCTCCGCGCTGGCCAGGTCGAGGTTGTCGGTCGGCTCGTCCAGCAGGAGCAGCGTGGTGCCCGACAGTTCGAGCAGCAGGATCTGCAGCCGGGCCTGCTGTCCGCCCGACAGCGTCTCGAACCGCTGTTCACCGACGTTCCCGGCCAGCTCGTAGCGCGACAGCGCCTTCATCGCCTCGTTCTTCAGCCGGGCGTGCTCGGTCATGACGATCTCGCAGGGCGTCCGGCCGATGAGCTCGGGCCGCGCGTGGGTCTGCGCGAAGTGACCGGGAAGGACCCTGGAGCCGAGCCTGGCCACGCCGGTGTGCCTGACGTCCTGTCCGGAGATCAGGCGCAGGAAGTGGGACTTGCCCGAGCCGTTCGAGCCCAGCACCGCGACCCGCTCGCCGTACCAGATCTCCAGGTCGAAGGGCTTCATGAGCCCCGTCAGCTCCAGCTTCTCGCAGATCACCGCGCGCTTGGCGGTCCGGCCGCCGCGCAGGCGCATGCTGATGAACTGATCCTTCGGCGCCGCCTCCGGCGGTCCGGCCTCCTCGAACCTGCGCAACCGCGTCTGGGCCGAACGGTAGGCGGCGGCCATGGTGTCCATGTACTTCGCCTTCTGGCCGAGCATGACGACCAGCCGCTTGAGCTTGGCGTGCTCCTCGTCCCAGCGTTTCTTCAGCTCCTCAAGGCGCTCGTTGCGGTCCCTGCGGGCCTGGGCGTAGGTGGCGAACCCGCCGCCGTGGACCCAGATGTTGCCCGACTCGACGGTGACGATCCGGTCGGCCGCGTTGGCCAGGAGCTGCCGGTCGTGGCTGACCAGCACCACCGTCTTGGGCGTGTCGCGCAACGCCTGCTCCAGCCAGAGCTTCCCGGGCACGTCCAGGTAGTTGTCGGGCTCGTCCAGCAGCAGCGTCTGGTCGGGGCCGCGCAGCAGCGCCTCCAGCACCAGCCGCTTCTGCTCGCCGCCGGACAGGGTGTTGACCTCGCGGTACCTGCACCTGTCGTACGGCACGCCCAGGGCCGCCATCGTACAGGCGTCCCAGAGCACCTCCATGTCGTAGCCGCCCGCGTCGCCGTAGTCCGTGATGGCCTGCGCGTAACGCATCTGGGTCTTCTCGTCGTCGCGCTCCATCATCACAAGCTCGGCGGCGTCGAGTCGCTCGGCGGCCTGCCGTACGCGCTCGGGGGCGACGCTGACCAGCAGGTCGTGCACGCTCCGCCCGTCACGGATGCCGCCGATGAACTGGCGCATGATCCCCAGTCCACCCGAGCTGGCGACGGTTCCCTCGACCGGCTGCAGGTCCCCCGCGATCAGCCGCATCAGCGTCGTCTTGCCCGCGCCGTTGGGGCCGACGAGCGCGGCCTTGACCCCTTCGCCGATCCGGAAGGACACGTCGTCGAGCAACGGCCGTCCATCCGGCAGTACATATGTCAGATGTCCAACCTCTACGTGTCCCACGACGATTCCCTTCCAAAGGTCCTCGCGCAGCGTACCCGCCGGTTTCGCCGGTGGGCATTCCGATTTTCGCTCGCCCTGGCCGGACCCGGTACGGGATCGCAGGCGTGCCTTGTGAGTGGAGTCGTCACATATCCCCGTTCAGCTTCCACACGGCTGATCGGGGATACGTGACAGATCCACCACCGTGTAACGCTTCCCTCCACGTTCCTGCCAGAACAGGATCGGCTCGTCCGGACCCGACGCTCCCTGGGTGATCACGCCGACCGGGTCGGCGTCATCCTGCGGTCCCGGCCGCTCCTTCGCCCCGGCCCGCGCCGATCCACCGGTGCAGCGGTCGTACAGGACCGCGGACGCTTCCGGCCCCTCCGTAAGGATGTGCACCGGTCCGTCGTCATACACGTACGGCAGGCCGAACAGACCGAACCTGTCCCCGATCAGCGGCCCTCCCGACGATGCGGCAACGGTGGTACGGCCCGAGCCGTCCTTTCGCCTCACCACCAGCGTCGTCAGCTCGTAAGGGCGAGGAGGAACCCTTCCCACGCACCATTCGACTCCGCAGTGCACATCCCGCTCCTGCGGATCGGATGCGGCCGTGGGCTCGGCCCCGGCGGAATCCGGAACTTTCTGCGGCTTGTCCTCGGTGAGAGAGATCCGATAGGCGGCGTCTCCGTCGCTCCAGACGGCATCGTCACCGTCGATCACCAATTCGTCCCCGAACGGGACGTCACCATGACCGGTCAGCCAGGTCACCAGTCTCATCGACCCGCCCGAGCGCGGCATGGTCCACAGTTCCATGTGCCGCTTGCCGGCGTTCCAAGATTCGGAGCGGTAGACCTCGGCCGTCCAGGCGATCCGTGTCCGGCCCACGGCCACGCTCCTGACCTCGTAGCACGCATCGCACTCACCCCATTTCGGCGCCGTGGCCAGGACGCGGTGCCTTCCCGTCCGGCGGTCGTACGCCACGAACCGAGCGAGCGCGAACGGGGTCACCATAAGCACCTCGTTCGCGCTCAGCATGGCGACCGGCTGGACGCCGGGCCCTTTTTCGAGCCTCGTGGGCAGGGTGAACACCGCCTCGGGCCACACCTCCGCAACCGCGTCCAGCTCAGGCGGTTCCGGCAACGTGTCAGGCCGCGGCGGCGTCCGCCGGTCGGCGACGGTGATCGTGCAGGCGGAGGCCGAACCGGCCACGCTCACGGAGATCAGCAGAATCGCAAGCAGCCGGAGAACCCTCGGACGCCTCATGACCCGCAGAACGGATGATCGGCTGTCCTGGTTCCGCTGCTCGGATCTGGAGGGGCCTCAAGGTGAGGACGGCCGGTTCTCCGAGGTCCTCGTCCCGGATGGGAGCGGCGGCCCCTCAGAAATCCTCGTCCCGGATGACGTCGAGGTCCACGAACCGCGGAGGTCCGTCGCACAGTTCCCTCATGCGTTGGGCCAGCGCGCCGGTCTCCGGCATGCCGCTGTTGCGCATCGCCTCCTCGTAGGACGGGAACTCGACGATGGCGACGTAGTGGTTGGGGCGGGTGTGGTCGCGGGCGAGGGTGGTGTGCGTGACCGTGCGTTCGTTCTCGGTCGAGTCACGCCAGTCGTCCATCACTCGCTGGATGTCCTGCTCGTGGGTGGTGTCGAATTCGATGACCTGTACGAAGCCCATGGGATCCTCCCCTCCTCGTACCGGCTACCAGACGACTCCACTCTCCGTTCACCGGCGTGGGCAAGCGGGGTTGGGTCAAAACGCATCCGTCTTTCCATGACCCGCCCCTGCCCCCTTCCAAGCCCCGTCCCCCGCTTCCGCGCGTCCGGCCGGGAAGAGCCCTGGGCGATCAGCAACCGGTGGTGAAGCGCTCCCGGACGGAGAAGCCGTACTCCGGCGAGGAGCCGTACTCCGGCGAGGAGGTGTTCCCGGCGACGGCCGTGACCCCGTGGCCGCGCGCACGGGCCCCACGGACGACGGCCGAGCCGACGTACCCGGTGGCGCCGATGACTGCGATCTTCATTTGCCGTCCTTTCCGACACGTTCGAGGAAGCCGGCGATCGAGGGAGCGATCTGGGGAAGCTTCTCTTCAAGTGCGAAGTGCCCGGTGTCGAACAGGTGCAGCTCCGCCTCCGGCACGTCCCCGAGGAAGGCCTTGGCGCCCTCCTCAAGGAAGAAGGGGTCGTTGCGGCCCCAGACGATCAGGGTCGGCGGCCGGTGCTCGCGGAGCCACGCCTGCCATTCGGGGTAGCGGGCGACGTTGCCCTTGTAGTCGAACGCCAGGGCCACCTGGCTCTCCCTGCGGCCGGGCAGGTCGAGGAAGTGCTGGTCGAGGGTCCACCCGTCGGGGGCGATCGCCTCCGGGTCGGACGCGCCGCCCTCGTACTGTCCCCTGGTCGCCTCCAGGGTCAGCAGCCCGAGCACCTGCTCCTCCTGGCCGGGCCCGAGCGCGATGAACCCCCGTGCCATCTCGCTCAGCCCCACCTCGTAGGCGTTGCCGTTCTGCACGACCAGACCCGTGACCGACCCGGGACGCCGTACGGCCAGGCGGAACCCGACAGGAGCCCCGAAGTCGAACATGTAGAGCACGAACCGTTCGAGGCCGAGCCTGTCCACGAACCCCTCGACCACGTCTGCGAGACCGTCGAAGGAGTAACCGAACCCGGCGGGCGCCTCGGTGTGCCCGAACCCGGGGTAGTCGGGGGCGATCAGGTGATACCGGTCGCCCAGGACGTCGATCAGGCGCCTGAACTGGTGTGACGCCGACGGGAAACCGTGCAGCAGGAGCAGTGTGGGCGCGTCACGGGGACCGGCCTCCCGGTAGAAGACCCGCACCCCGTCCACGTCCACGAACCGATGGGCAACGTTCGGCACGCTCATCACATGCTTCTTTCGCTCGAAGATGCGTTAGTTATAGCGCGCTGTCCGCTAATGTGTCAACGGAACGAAGTACCATTAGAAGCATGGACCTTCCGCTGACCGGCGAACCGCTCGCGCTCGACCTGATCAACACGCTGAGCGGCTCCCCCGACGGGCTCGTGGACCATCTGGCGACGGTCGAGGGACTGCGCGGGTGGCTGCGGACGCAGTCCGACCGGCTCCCCCAGCCCGGCGTCCCCCTGACCGAGGCCGACCTGGCGGCCGTCGTGGACCTGCGCGAGATCGTCACCTCGGTGGTCGACCGGGCACGCCGGGGCCTCGAGCCCCCGGGCCCGGCGCTGCTCGCGCTGAGCGAGGCCGACCGGCTGGCTCCGCCGTACCGGACGCTGGCCTGGGAGGGCGGCCGGGTGGTCGTCGGCGCGGAGCGGGCCGGCGACCACCGCTCGGCGCTGCTCGCGCTGCTCGCGGGCGCGGCGATCGACCTACTGGCGGGCCCGATCGACGCCGTGCGCCACTGCGAGGGACCGGGCTGCCGCATGCTGTTCCTGCCCGCGCACCCCCGGCGCCGCTGGTGTTCCCCCGAACTGTGCGGCAACCGGGTCCGGGTCGCCCGCTACTACCGGCGCCACAAGCCGTGACCCTCCGCACCGCGTTCGCCGCTCCCCGGGGTACGGCGACGCATATGATCACCGGCATGCCCGACGCGATCGTACGACCGTCCGCCCGGATTCTGCTGGTCGACGACGAGCGTCGGATCCTGCTCTATCGCGGGCTGGGAATGACGAAGAACTCCGGCTACGCCTGGTTCACCCCGGGCGGCGGCGTCAAAGACGGCGAGACCGTCAACCAGGCGGGGGCCCGTGAGCTCCGCGAGGAGACCGGGCACTCGGTCGCCCTCGAAGAACTGGGCCGGATCGTGGCCACCAGCTCGGGCCACTGGTACTCGGCCGACGGCAGGCTGTTCCTCTCCCTCGACTCCTTCTTCTTCCTCCGCGTCCGGCGGCTGGAGGTCGACACCTCCGGCATGGAGGGCTTCGAACAGTCGATGATCGACCGCTTCCACTGGTGGTCACTGCCCGAGCTTCACGGCACCGGCGAGCAGGTCATCCCCCTCGGCCTGACCGGCCTGCTGAGTCGCCTCCTCACCGGCGACGTCCCCGACGAGCCCGTCGTCTTCCCCTGGCACCACCCGGACCCCTCCGCCTGAGAACCGCACGGCACCCGCCACGAGCCGCGAGCCGCCCGGCACCGACTGGGCTCGCATCCCCGAGAAGGGGTTACGCCAGACGTACGCGCGCGGCATGTGCCAGCGGTAGCGGATGGCCAGAAGCAGCAGCCCGAAGGCCAGTACGGCGGTTCCCGAGGCGGCGGCGCCGTTCAGCGCTCCGGCCACGCCGAGCGTTACGGTGGCGACCAGGCCGAAGCCGTGACTGAGCGCTTTTATCGTTCCGGTGACGCTGAAGAGCGCCAGAGCGGCCGTGTCGAACACGTCGAAAACAGCGAGAAACCTGTCATGGCGGTGGACCCGGGCACTGAAGAAGACGATCAAAGCCGCCGCCACCGAGGCCAGGTAATAGCCGAGATCGGTGAAAGCAACCGGCGTGACTCCGATGACGATGTCCCTGAACAACCCTCCGCCGAGCCCCGCTTCCTGACCGCACCGGCAGCCCCCTTATGCGTGAAAAACCGGGCTAAGAAGTGCGATTACCCCATACTCCCCCTGTTTTCAAAACAGGATGACAAAGCGACGTTGACCGTGATGAACCCAGAAAACGGACAGCCCAAGGCCAAGGACGAACACGGACATCCGGCCGACCACCTCCCCGGCCCGCACAAACCGCTCCCCGCCTCCGGCTCAGCCGCCTTTGCGCGCCAGAAAACAGACGTGCTGCCGCTTCTGCCCCTCACCGGGCTCCTCCAGAAGTCGCACGATGACGACCAGCCCGGCCTCGGCGAGCAGCTCGGCGATACGGTCGGGCGGCAACAGGTGAACTCCGATGGACACCGGGTGGCCGTACGCGTGCTCAAGATGCCGATACTCGTCGCCGACGTGGGTCCCCAGCAGCAGAAGGCCACCCGGTGCCAGCGCCCGGCAGAAATCGGCGAACACCGTCGGCAGACGCTCCGATGGAATGTGATGGGTGGAGTACCAGGCGACGATGCCACCCAGCTCGCCGTCCCGGAGATCCGGTGCGGTCATCGACCCCACCCGAAACCTCAGGTCCGGGTATCTCCGCCGGGCCACCTCGACCATCCGGGGTGACAGGTCGACGCCGAACACCGGTACTCCCAGCGCGTGCAGGTGCGCCGCCACATGGCCCGGCCCGCACCGCGCCCGCGCCCCACCGCGGCCTTCCACAAGGTCCGTGCCACACCACCCGGCGCGATCGCGAACAGACCCGCTGTCAGGCTCGCGTCTTTTGTGAGCGGCGAGTGGAAGGCGGAACGGGGCATTCAGCTCGAGAATGACCGCATCCTGCTACTACATCTGTGATCTTTCGCCCCGATACTCATCCTGCGGACAAGACACCGAAAGCAATGGGGGAAGCGGATGGAGACCAAAGAACGTGCGGCCGAAATCACGATCGCCGAGGCCCGCAAGGCGTTCTGGGTAATGGTCGGCTTCCTGGCCGTCATCTGGATGATGCAGATCGCCAACTGGGCGTCGGGCTACGCGCTGAGTTATCAGCACGGCGTGCAGGCGTGGAATCCCGCGAGTCTGCCCGACATCGTGTCGGCGCCTTTCCTGCACTGGAGCTGGGAACACATCGAGGCCAACTCGGGCCCCCTGTTCATCTTCGGCTTCCTGTCCGCCTATCGGGGCGTCGCCAAGTTCTTCGGTGTGACGGGACTCATCGTCCTGGTCAGTGGCCTCGGCGCCTGGTTCACCTCCGACCCGCAGAGCACAGGCGCCGGCGCGAGCGGTGTCGTCTTCGGCTACTTCGGCTACGTACTGGTGCGCGGCGCGTTCGACCGACATCTGATCGACATTGTCGTAGGCGTGGTCATGGCCCTGTGCTTCGCCTATCAGTTCACCGGGCTGCTGCCGCAGGAGGGCATCGGCTGGCAGGCTCATCTCTTCGGCTTTCTCGCCGGGCTGCTGGGCGGCTGGTTGTTCCGCGACCGCGACCGCAATCGTCCTCAGCCGGCCCCGGCCTCCGCGCAACAGGACTCCAAGGCCGCGCTGCTCAAGGAACTGGAAGATCTCGGGCTCTGAGGGCCCGCGACATCGACCGGCGAGCGTCACTCCCGCGGACGGCTCCGGCATCCACAAATGCCGGAGCCATCAGCTCTCGTGGCGCCGCCGGTAAGAGGCCCCCGCCGGAACCGGGTGGCGCATTCCAGGGATCGTCGCAACGCGGCGGGGGCCTCTGACCTGGAGCCGCCTTGGGGAATCGAACCCAGCCCTTTTCATTACGAGTCAACGGCAGATCCTAGGGCCAAAGAACTCACGCCCTGGTCAGGCGGTAGATGCAGTGCGATGAGATGTGATCGCGTAAGACGGTATTGCTATATACCACCTCTGCGGACGCAACCACCGCGCCAAGGTCACCCCCACCATGAGCCGACCAGTCTGAGACGCTCAGGAGTCCGCAGGGATAAGTTCGATACGGACCCGCAGGAGGGCTCCGTCTTCGGTTCGTTCGGCATAGACCGAGAAGAACCCGTCGCCCCAACTGGTCATAAAGGTCAGCACCTGGGCACCGCCGACTTCGATCTGTCCGGCCTCATGAGGTGAGCGGTCGATCTGGCGCATGATCTGCCAGTGGTGAGAGTGTGGGCGGAAATCCCACGCCAGCCTCCGCCCAGGTCGGGCCTGCTTCCACCCCTCTATCTCGTGAATACGTGCAACCGCCTCATGGACCGGAAGATCCAGCCATCCGTATTTGGACAGCTCATTGGCCACCGCCGGCGCTCGAAGTTCGACAGCGGCGGCGGTCGCGTCGCTTCCTCCCCAGAAGACGGCGTCCGCCAACCCGTCCAGAGGCTCTTCATGGACCCACGCACTCAACCCGTCGGCATCGGCAAGCATGATGCGAGCCCAGTCGACCCCGACCTTCCCCAGCAATTGCCGCTGGGCGATGGTGCCGTCGTTCACCTCGATGGTCACGCTCTCCCACCCGATACCGAAGTCGAAGACTTTCTCGTGGCCGACGACTGGCAGCGCACGCTCACGTGGGAGGCTCCCCAACACGACGACCGGAACTCCCATCATGAGGAAGGAGTCGCCGGCAGCACACCGCCGTACTCGCTCGCGGTGGGAAACCGCGGGCTCCACCAGGACGAGATCGGCGCGGAGACCATGAGATCGGCAATGCTCCGCGAACAAGGCGGTGAACCCGACAACCCCATGCTCGGGGATGTCGTACAACCAGCGACCTGGTTGCCGATCAAACGACGTCGCGGCCACAGTCGCATCAGGACCCACGATCTCGAAGTCCACGCAAGGACGCAGTTCGCCCTTGTCGTCCGTGTATGACGGACTGGAGTCACCGGACCACATCCCGAGATATCCCGTGTCCACGATCACCAATTCCCCGGAGGGGACGGTGACGGACCCAAGCTCGATCGGCTTCGCAGTCAGCACAGCCACCCCTGGTGTCGAAACGTGATGAGGGCAGGCATGGGGAGAGGGCCGTCAAGACAGATGACGTTTTCGCGAGGGTCATGAAGTCGCACAGCCGGAGTATTGCAGGGGGCGCCGGTGTGCCCCGGGGGCGATTCAAGGACGTACAGGCCGTACGCCTGGCTATGAGATGCGGGGTCCGCGCCCGGTGCCAACCGGCGGTCGACGCCGGGCGCGTTCAGTGAACTCCAAGATGCGCCAAGCCTCTGGTCCTAGTGAATCCCAAGAACAAGCCAATCCCCTGGTCCTAGCGTCCTGAACGACAAACATTCCAAGGAGGAACACACGTATGAGCTTGTCCAAGAAGACTCTTCTGGGCGCGGTGGCGATGGCCGCCGTCTGCCTGGTCCTCACCGCACCGTCGGCGTCTGCCGACAGCACGAACCTCCAGCGCGTCATCGACGTCGCTCCCGGGGCGACCGTGGATATCGCTGAGAATTGCCCGTCCAGTTCTCCCTACATGCAGAGGACTGGATTCCGCGTACAGTACGGCCCCGGCGCAGACGGGATGAAGAGTGTCCGCCGGAACGACGAGCGCGACGGCTGGGTTGTGAGAGCGACCAACAGCGGCACCGAACCGGCAACGGTATCGGTTACGTACATCTGCTCGACAGCGCCGACGACCATTGGCAAATGGAACGCCGTCATCGTCAGGTCGAGCGACAAGAAGCCACTCAGGGCTCCCGTCGGCTGCCCGTCGAACTACCCCCTTTTCGAATCTCTCGAGTATGAGCAGAGAGGCCTCACCCAAAGCTTCACATCGTACGAGGTCGACGCGGGTGCAGGCGTCCAGCGGCTGGTGCCGGAGCCCAACGGGCAGGTCTATATCACCTTCTCCAGCAGCTACCCTTTCCTCACCAACCCGCCGGTGAACGAGTACATCAAATTCAATTACACCTGCTCGAGATAACGGCACTTCGCCAGAGAGACAGGCGGCTCACACCGTTGAGCGAGTAGCGGAGATCCCGGCCGCCAAGGTGTGGGCGATCAGCACGGTCGGCTCCCCTAAGCAACGCGGTCCATCAGCAACGGATCACCCTCGCCCATCCAACGTAACCCTCTCAAACATTACGAGGAAGCTTGGATCCGATCGGCCGGTTCGGCACGGAGGTAATTCCCACGCCCCGCGGGCGGTCGAACTCGGGGCGAGCCGGTGACGGCGGCCGTCGAGATCGGCCGAGATGGCGGGGTTGACGAGGCCCGGTGGCCTACCGGCCCCGGTGGGGCCGGTCACCCGCCAGCCCCACTCGCAGAAGTTGACGCAGGCGGTCGAGGAACGGGTACGCGATCAGGCCGTCCCCGCCGAAGAATCGGTGCCCACTTGCTGCTGGACGGGCGTGGGCACCCATCTGCTCTGCATGGTGCCGTGACTTGCGTCATGCTGCCGCTCAACCTCGGCGTACCCCCCAGACCGTGCGTGACATCGTCGGTCACAGCGACATCGAGGTGACCATGACGATCCACCTGAAAGATCGAAAGGCGTTGCTGTCACTGGAGATCAAAAAAGCCCCGAACGATGATCAGCGTTCTGCGCGACAGGGTCCGCCACCAGCCGAACGGCTACTCGTCCGCGGGGCCGGCACCGTCGCACAAGACAAGCAGCGTCGGCTGTCCGCTGTCATTGGTGGTACGGGCCCGAGACGTTCTCGGTCGCAATCCCTGTCGGCTTCTCCTGCTCGTTTACTGGACGATCCGGATCATATGGGCCGAGTACCGGGAGCTCCCCTGAGCGGGCGACGTCAGGTGGACGTTTCAGTCCCGGCGGGAAACTTTCGCAGTCGCCGCAGTAGCCGTACCCACAGTGACCAACGTGCGGGACGGCGGCTCATACGGCCGGTCGCGGCGCGTTCGGCGTTGTCGAACAGATCGTGCACCAGGGCCTCGTGCATCCAGCGGATCACCAGCGGCCACAGTACGGCCATCCGCCCCTCGACGGTGCCGACGATCGTGTGAGTGAGGCGGCAGCGGCCGGGGCCCTGCGCGGTGATGAGAAACTCGTGGTAGCCGTTGAGCCCCGAACCCGGTTCGAAGGACAGGCGGACGCGACGGCCAGGCTCGTAGTCGGTGACGCTGTAGCTGATCGGGCCGTGACCTCCGCGCGAGCCAGGGGTCAGCCCCGCGTCGAGGACCAGGGGCGGCCATGCCGGTTTGGGCCAGAGTTGGTCGTCCTCGGTTCCCACCTGATCCAACAGTGCGCCCAGGCGCTCAGGAGGCGCGTCAACGAGTCGGTGCTGGATGTTCCGCATCCGGGCCTCCATACGCTGGCGTATTGATACGGTGCCGCATCAATACGGTAGCGTACGTTCGTGATCTCCAAACGCCCGCGGCTTACCGCCCATGACTGGGCCGAGGCAGCCCTTGAGGCGCTCGGCGCCGCTGGACTGGCAGCCGTCGCCATCGAGCCGCTGGCCGTCCGCCTCGGCACCACCAAGGGAAGCTTCTACGCCCACTACGCCAACCGCGAGGCACTCGTGTCCGCCGCACTGACGCTGTGGGAGCAGCGTTCGACCGAGGCGCCGATCTACGCGCTGGAGGCCGAATCGGATCCCGTAGCGCGGCTACGAACGTTGCTGAAGCAAGCGGGCCGACGCACCGGCCAGGACCCAAGCGAGATCAACATCCTGGCTTCGGCCGCACACGAGCTGGTGGCTCCCGTGGTGCGACGGGTGATGCAACGGCGCGTCCAGTACCTGATCTCGCTGTTCGAGCAGATCGGGTTCACCCGGACCGCGTCCGTCCATCGCGCGACGCTGGCGCACACCGCCTACATCGGGCTCATCGAGATGACGGCTCGCCTCCCGGGCGCGTTGCCCCTCGAGAACGCCCGTGCAACCGACGAATACGTCAAATCCGTACTCGCTCTGCTTCTGTACGGCGCGGACCGCTGCGACCTACCGGGAGAAATCTGATGAGTGACACGCTCCAGACGTTCATGCCCACATACGACCACCGCGTCGTCCATGTGATCGGCATCCCCGCCCCGCCCGAGGACGTATGGGCGCAGATGCTCGCCGTAACGCTCGCCGAGCTTCCGCTCCCCCGCCTGCTGATGGCCATCCGTACCTTGCCCACCCGCCTTCGCGGCGGCGGGTCCGCACTCACGGCCAGATCACAGCCGCTGGCCGAGCTCTTTCGCGCCGACAACCGCTGGGTGACGCTGGCCCAAGAGCCGGGCCATGAACTGGTCCTCGGCAGAGTCGCTCGGTTCTGGCAGCCCGTCCCGACGGCGCCGACCAATGTTCGCACCGCTGAGGACCTCGCCGCCTTCCGGGAATCCGGGTTCGCCAAAGCGGTGATCTCCCACGAGATCATCCCAGAGGGGACCGGCTCACGGCTGGTGACCGAGACCCGCATCCAGGGGACCGACCCTCGTGTGCGACGGCTGTTCGCCGTCTACTGGTGGCTCATCAGACCGGGAGTCGGTCTCATCCGACGCAGTGCGCTCAACGCGGTCGCCCGCCGCTGCGACCATTCCGTCTAGGACCTGTACGAAGTTGTGGGGCGCCCAGGATTTTCCGGACAGTCGGCTTGTGGGCGTAGCCTATGCGGCTCGTGGATGTGAGTAATGCTCGGCTAGTACCTCACCAGGTGTGCGGTAGCCGAGTGCCGAGTGCAGGCGGCGTCGGTTGTAGAAGCCCTCGATGTAGCGGATGACCTGCCGCTTGGCCTTGGCGCGGGTGGCGAAGACGAACCGGTCCAGCCACTCGGTTTTGATGGCGGCGAAGAACGATTCGGCCATCGCGTTGTCGTAGCAGACGCCGGTTCGGCCGGCCGAGCGGCGGATCCGCCGGTTGGCGCAGAACTGGCCGAAGGCGTCGCTGGTGTAGTTCGAGCCGCGGTCGGTGTGGAAGATGGCGTCCGGTTCGACCAGGCCGGTGCCGAGCGCCATGCGCAGGGCGTTTTTGACCGGTTCGGTGCGGTAGTGGTCGGCCATCGCCCAGCCGATGACGGCCTTGCTGTGGCAGTCGATGACGGTGGCCAGGTAGAGGAACCCTTCCCAGGTGCGGATGTAGGTGATGTCGCCCACCAGTTTGAGGCCGGGCCGGGGCGCGGTGAAGTCCCGGCGGACCAGGTCGGGGATACCGCGGAAGGCGCCCTGCTGGGTGGTGGCCGGCCGGAATGCCCGCGCCTGGACCGGGGCCAGTTCCAGCTCACGCATCAGCGCCCGGACCAGTTCGGCCGAGCAGTGCTGCCCGGCGCGGGCCAGCGCGGCGTGCACGCGACGGTAGCCGTAGGTCTGGTGACTGTCGGCGAAGATGCCGGCGATGAGGGTCTTGAGGTGCTCACGCCGCTGGGCGGTGGCCGAGGCGGGCCGCTCACGCCACTCGTAGTAGCCCGAGCGGGACACCTGCAGCCACCGGCACATCCGGACGATGCCGTGGGCGGCCTTCTCCGCGTCGATCAGCTCGTACTTGGCGAGCGTCATCGAGTCTCGGCGGCGAAGAAGGCGGCTGCTTTTTCAGGAACGCCAGCTTCTCGCGCAGCTCGGCGTTCTCGCGCTCCAGCTCGCGGATCCGGGCTCGTTCCGGCCCCGACAGCGGCTGTTCGGCCTGGGGGTGGATGGCTTTGTGCATGTTGACCCAGCTGCCGAGCGTGGTGGGGTTCATGTCGAACTCGCGGGCCACCGAGGCGACCGTGCGGGGGCCGTCCAGCACCATGCGGACGGCTTCCTCCTTGAACTCGGGCGAGAACTGCCTGCGGCGTCGCGTCACGTACTTACCTCTTCCAGACTCTCTGTCAGGTTATGCACCTGACTGTCCGGAAGTCGTTGAGCACCCCATACCACCGTTCGGCACCGGCATGTCACTCATCTATGCACCCTCTACTGGAGAGTCGTTTCCCGCAGACTTCAGGCTGGCAAGGCACCGAACGAACATGTTTACACGCCTACAGCGACCCGTTGCTGTAGGCGTTGCTGTAGGGCACGCAAAAGGCCCTCCCGAATCGCCGGAAGGGCCTTCTGACCTGGAGCCGCCTTCGGGATTCGAACCCGAGACCCCTTCATTACGAGTGAAGTGCTCTGGCCGACTGAGCTAAGGCGGCGTGCCACGCCTTTTTCGCATGGCCTACGGCAGTCTACAGGCTTCCCGGCACTTCCCGCGCCCCCGAATCAACCGATCTTGGGGCACTGGACTCCGTCCTTGGGGACGAGGAGGTTGATCAGGTAGTCGTCGACCAGACGGTCCACGCATGTGGAGCCGCTCCGGTAGGCGGTGTGGCCGTCGCCGTCGAAGTCCACCAGCACGCCCGAGGAAAGCTGGTCGGCCAGGGATTTGGCCCATTCGTACGGCGTGGCCGGGTCACGTTCGGTTCCCACGACCAGGATGGGGGCGGCGCCGGGGGCGTCGATCTTGTCGTGGGGCTTCTCCTTGACCGGCCAGTAGGCGCAGGGCAGTCCCCCCCACATGATGTACGGCCCGAACAGCGGCGCGTCGCGAAGGGATTCGCGGGCCGCGGTGGCGAAGGCGGAGGAGGTGCGGGGGAAGGAGGCGTCGACGCAGTTGATGGCCGTGTTCGCCTCAGTCTGGTTGGAGTAGGTGCCGTCCCGCTTGCGGTCGATCAGCACGTCGGCCAGGCGCAGGAGGGTGGTGCCGTCGCCCTTCAGCGCCTGGGCGAAGGCCTGGCGCAGGTACGGCCATGCCTGCCGGTCGTAGAGCGGGGTGGCGATGCCGAGGACCATCCACGGTTCGCCGACCTGACGCCGGTCACCGATCTTGTTGGTGAGAGGACGCTGGTCGGCCTCGCGGAGCAGTTCGACGATCTGGTCGTGGGCGGACCGCACCGTTCCGTGGAAGGGGCAGGCTGCGGTCGCGAGGCAGTCCTGCAGGAACGCGTCGAGGGCCACCTCGAAGCCCCGGGCCTGGGTGGCGTTCATCTCCAGCGGGGAGAGCGAGGGGTCGACGGCCCCGTCGAGGACGAGGGCGCGGACGCGGCTGGGGAACAGGTCGGCGTAGACCGCGCCGAGCTCCGTGCCGTACGACTTGCCGAGGTAGGTCAGACGCTCGTCACCGAGGGCCTCGCGCAGCAGGTCCATGTCCTTGGCCGCGTCGACGGTGCCGACGTGCGCCAGGAGTTTGCCGGAACGTTCCTGGCATCCGGCGACGTACCGCCGCGCCCCCTCCTCCAGCGCGGTGATCTCGGCGGGTGAGTCGGGCGAGCTGTCAAGGCTGTTGAAGGCGTCCAGCTCGTCGGGCGGCAGGCACCGGACGGGCGACGACTGCCCGACTCCCCGGGGGTCGAATCCCACCACGTCGAAGCGGGCCCGCACGGCGTCGCTCAGCACCGAGCGCGCGTTGCGCGCGTAGTCGACGCCGGAGGCGCCGGGGCCGCCGGGGTTGATGAGGATCGAGCCGATGCGGTCGCCCGTGGCGGGAAGGCGGATCACGCTGATCTCGATCTTCTCGCCGTCGGGTTTGTCGTGGTCGAGGGGGACGCCGAGTTTGGCGCACTCGAACTCACCGCCGCAGGCGGCCCAGGCGAGCCCCGTCCCGGGTTTCGCGGATCCCGTGGGGGCTCCGGTCGCGGGTCTGCCCCCGGAACCGCCCGCGTCTCCGCTCTTGGCTCCGGCCCCGCTGCAGGCCGTGGTGAACAGCGTCAGCGCCGCGAGGGCGGCGGCCGTACGGCGGAGTCTCACGCCTTATCCGCTCCATAGATCAGGCCGCACGACGGCATGGCGTGGGGCCGGGATGCGCGAAGTGACTGGCGGGTCATGTACCGGTGGCATCGTACGCCTTGAAAACCCCCGCTGCGGGGAGAGCGATCGGCGATGCTGAAGTATGTTCCCCCACGCTCCACAGGAATGTAGCGATCAACGTGAATGAGACACACACCCTCAAGTGAGGAGGTCTCGTGCCTGACAGAGCATCCCAACGCGGGCCGGACTCGGCCTGGCCCGTGGGAACCCTCATGTCCGCTCTTGACGAGAGTGCGCGTGGAGAGCTTCTGGCTCTGGGCAAGTCCGACGCTCACGAGCCCGGGGCGGTTCTGATCCAACAGGGCGATCTCCGCAGCGACCATGTCTTCCTGCTGCGTTCGGTCCGGCCGAGACTGCCCGCCTGCGCCAAGGTCACGGCGATCCTCGACAACGGGGTCGAGGTACTGCTCGGCGTGCGGGTGAGCGGTGACCTCGTCGGTGAGATGGCGGTGTTCAGGGGGGTGGGCCGTTCGGCGACGGTCACGGCGTGCACGCCCATGCTGACCTTCCGGATACCGGCCACCGCCTTCCTCTCCTATCTGAACAACCGCCCGGAGTCATGGCCCGTGCTGGCCGCCATGATCGCGCAACGGCTCGACTGGGCCAACCGGCGCAGGCTCGACTTCGCCGCCTTCGAGGTCCCGGTACGGCTGGCGCGCGTCCTCAGCGAACTGGTGGAGCGCCATGGTTTCGCGGTCCGGGACGGGACGGATCTGGGGGTCCAGCTGTCCCAGCCGGAGCTTGGGCGGCTGATCGGGGCCAGGGAGGCGGCGGTGGGCAAGGCGGTCCGGATCCTCAAGGAGAACGGGCTGTTGAAGACCCACTACCGGCGGGTGATCATCACGGATCTGGAGGGACTTCACGCCTTCGCCTCGGAGGACTGAGCCCGCGGTGGATTGAACTCGCGGTGGATTGAGCTCGTGGAGAACCGGGCCCGCGGTGGATTGAGCTCGCGGAGGACCGGGCCCGCGGTGAACCGGGCCCGCCGGCGGATCGGGGCCGCCGGCGGGCAGGATCATCGCCACATCACGACGAGCGCCAGCCAGCAGATCGCCGAGCCCAGCATCAGGCCGGTCCAGGGCACCGCCCTGGAGACGTGGCGATACTTGCGCTCGGCGATCGCGGCGAGGAGTTCGGCCATCGCCCGCGCCTCCGCGATCCTGGCCGGGATGCTCCGGGAGACCTCGTTCGGCGCGGACGGTCCACGTCCGGCGACGCCGTACCTGCTCCGGATGGCCGGCGGCCTCAGGACGGGCCGGACGGCCTGGAGCATGTGGTAGCCGGAGACCAGGAAGCCGAGCAGGAAGAGGCACAGGAGCACGGCTCCGGCTGCGCCGCCGGCCTGACCGGGCTGGAGGCCCGCCGGGACCTGGGAGGCGACGGTCGCGGCCGCTCCCGCGTGCAGTACGACGAGGGTGCTCACCTTCCCGTCGGCGTGCTGCACGTATCCCTGGAACGACGCCACCATCGCGAGCGCGTCATTCAGGTCATCCTTCGTCACTTCATGAGGCTTCTGCCGGAACCTAAATAACATTTCCCTCTCACCCTCCCCCTCACCTCCATGTAAAGGGGGAGAGCGTGGTACGAGTATGGATTAATACGCTTTGGATTGATTCTCACTATTCGGTGGGTCACATCCCCTACTGGTAGGGGATGTGCCCACACCTGCCTGCCTCATACTGATGTCCCAGAAGGCATCGGCCATAGAAGGCAAGAAACCAGGAAGCCATGGAAAGCGCCTCTTTCGAACGCGCCCTTGTCATGTCCAGCGACCTGAGAGGTTACGGACAGGGGAACGACAAGCGGCACGAGATCATGCAGCGAAACTTCGTCGACGTCCACACGGCCGCCGCCGCACAGGCGGGGCTCAACCGCGGGGGCTGGGCCATCCAGCCGGGTGGCGACGGCGAACTCGCGATCCTGCCGACGAGCGAGCCCGAGCCTCTCGTCGTCGACCAGTACATGCGCGCGCTCCACCGGGAGCTCGTTCAGCGCAACCACACGCTGGCACCGCACGAGCGGTTCCGGCTCAGGGTCGCGCTCGCCTTCGGCACCGCCTACCCATCGGTGAACGGATACGCGGGTCAGGCGGTGGTCGAGGCGAGCCGCCTGGTCGGCTGGCAGGCGTTGAAGCAGGTGTTCAACGACAGGGAGGAGGCGAACATCGTCCTTGTCCTTTCCCAGCGGGTTTTCGAGGACGTCGTCCTCCAGGGCCACACCTCCTTTTCGGCCACCGACTTCCACCGGGTCATGGTTCACGAGAAGGAGTTCGCCGGCCCCGCCTGGGTCTGGGCCCCGGATCTCGGCCCGGGAAGCCTGAGCCACCTGTCGGGGCCATCCGAGGCACCGGAACCGCCGGACGGCGGGAACGCCGCCGTTTCCCAGCGGGCGGAAGTGATCAACAATATGAACGGCTCCGTCGACGCACGCGGGGCGATTTTCGGGGTCAGCCGTAAATGACGGCCAAGAAATCTCCGCAGGAGGACCCTCGTCCCGAATCCTCCGCCACCCCTTCGCCGGATGGGCAACAGCAGAACGCCCTGGACGAGCAAGAGGCGGAAAATCCGGATAAAGCCGACAAGGCAGAGGAGGCAGAGAAGTCCGAAAAGACAGAAAAGGTAGAGGATGATTTCAACGAGGCCGCTCTCGGCCAGAGCGCCACCGTGATCAACAACTTCCTCTCCGGCGTGAACGCGCAGGACGCGACCTTCGGCATCGCGGGTGCTCCGACGCCCCGTTCGATCTCCGGGCAGCTCGGCCAGAAGGACTTCGAAGACGCGCTCAGACACTTCGTCAGGCCCCGGAGCTTCGGTAAGGCTCTGGCGATCCTGCGCGAGCGGCATGTGGTCGTCCTCGTCGGAGACGAGGGGATCGGCAAGCGGACGAGCGGGGCGGCGCTCCTCGCCGAGGTCAGACTCTCCTCAGAGAAGATCGTCCTCTTCTCTCCCGCCCGGAACCTGGAGGACCTGCTGTCCGTCTCCTTCAAGGAAGACCGGGTCTACTTCATCCGCGACTGGATCGAGGGAACGGCCGAGACGAGTGTCCGGCGCTTCACCTTCGACGCACTGAGCACCAAGCTGGCGCAGGTGGGAACGTATCTCGTGATCACCCTGAACCGTCCCGAGATCCGTCCGGAGCTCACGGCGTTCGAGGTCGGCTGGGAACCGCCGGACCCGCTGGAGATGCTCGAGGCGCGGTTCGGCCGGGACCGCTTCTCCCGCGAGCGGGACCGGATCCCGCAGGAGGCCGCCACGCTGCGCTCGCCACGCCTGGTCGTCGAGCTGGCCGAGCAGATGCTCACCGGCGCCCGACCACCCGAGGAGATCCTGGCCGACCTCGGCGGCAGCACCGTCGCCAAGTGGTTCGACCGCGAGCCGAAACGCTCCGAAGTGCTGGCCATCGCCGCCCTCGCCTTCGCGTACGGCGTGCCCGAGCGCGTCTTCGAGCGTCTCGTGGTACTGCTGACCGCCATCGCGGACGAAGTGGAGCGGCAGGGAGCCGAGCGCGAGCGGCGCCACATCGAGGAGGACCTGCCCCGGAGCAGGAGACTCTGGTACGACGGACACGCCCTGATCGAGGTGTCGGCCGACGGCGGGGAACCCAGGGTCGTCTTCCGCAGCCCGCACCACCGCGAGCAGGTGATCCTGCGGCTCTACCGTGACTATGGATACCGGCTGCTGGAGCCGTTGCGTCAGTGGATCCGCGAGTTGGCGAACGACCTGCCCGAGGTCCAGGTGCAGGTCGCGGCGGGCCTCGCCCTGCTCGCCAGGAAACACCCCGAGGAGGTCAGGGAGTCGTTCCTCTCCCCCTGGGCCGAGGGCCTGGTCGAGGAGCGCCTGACGGCGGCCAGCACCCTGTCCATCATGTGCGCGGACGACGTCACGGCGGCCGTCGCCCTCACCACCGCCCTGGACTGGGCCGAGGACGCCGAGCAGCAGCAGGCGATGACCGCGGCGCTCGCCTTCGCGGGCGGTCTGTCGATCCGCTACCCGGCTGAAACGGTCGGCTGGCTCTGGTACCTGTCCCTGCAAGGTGTCCGGGTCGGCAACGTCGCCCAAAGAGCCCTGGCGCTCATGTTCCAGACGGCGGCGGAGCGGGCCGACGAGGCGCTGGCCGGCCTGCGGCTGCTCGTCATGCATCTTGAGCGCGATCTCAGCGAGAGGCCGGAGCCCCAGCGTTCGCGACGGGCGCTGGAGGCCGTGCTCGGCGTGCTGGACGCCGACCGGCTGGGGCATGAGGAGCCGCTCATGGCCTGGCTGCTGCTGTCCCAGCCGGACAGCGCCGGGGCGATCGGCACGCTGTGGGCCTGGACTCTGCACAGCGCCCATCATCGTGCCAACGCCGTCCGTGCGCTGTGCCGTACGCTCCGCCATCTGGGCGAGCAGGACGGTCACCGGGAAAGACAGGACGGCGCCTCGGGGGAGACGGACGGCCACCGGGAAAGGCAGGACGACGTCTCGGGGGAGACGGACTCCGGCCACCTGGAGGGGCAGGGCTGTGGCGCGGGAGGGCGGAGCGCCGCCCTGGCCGCCGCGGACGCGCTCGGCGAGGCGGTGTGGTCCACCCTGCCCGAGACCGTCGCGGTACTGGTGAGGCGCGCGATCGACCGCGCCTGCGCCGACGGCCACGGCCACGTGCGGCGGGACTCCCCACCCGCCAAGCACATCGTCCTCGCCCTGCTCAACGCGGGCTTCCGGCAGACCCCTTCTTGACACACCAGGGAGACATCGATGTCCGCTCTCAGCGGCTACCCGATCATCGAGGAACGTGCTCTTCGGCCTCCCCAGCGGCTACTGGGGCTCTTCCCGCGCCGGAACCTCGAAGAGCTCCCCGAGACGCCGGTAGGGACCGTTCTCGTCTTCGCCGTGAACGGCGGTTACAAGGCCTACACGGAAGGCCGGCATCTCAGAGGGGGCGAGGACGCCGTCGTGCGGGCGAAGTCGGTGAGCGTCGTCTACGTGCGCAGCCATCGGGTCACCCTCAGCGTCGAGATCCCCTCACGGGACATGGGCTACCCCTTCCAGCTGCAGGCGACCTTCGCGTGCAAGGTGACCGATCCGGAGACGATCGTGGCCTCCGGCGTCGACGACGCGGCGACGATACTGGGCAACCACCTCCGCGACGACGCCCAGCTCATGCGCCTGGGTATGGCCCGGCCGATCGAGGAGGTGCACCTGCTGTCCTCCGACGTCACCAGCCAGGTCCGGGCCTATCTGGAGTTCTGCCCGCCCCGGGTGGACGGGTTGGAGGCCACCCTGGTCAACGTCGACCTTCTCCCGCCGGAGGACATCCTCACCCACGGCCAGCAACTCAAGCAGCTCACGTGGACCGGGGAGCGCAAGGAACTGGAGTGGGCGATCGAGAACCGGGACGTGACCAGGATCGAGACCATCTTCAGGCGTGGTGTCGAGGCCAGTCTCGCGCTCGGCGCCAGCCGTGAGGAAGTGCTGCTGTCGGACAGCGTGATGGTCACCTACAAGGCTCAGGCCGCCCGGATGAAGGCCCTGTCCGACCTGATCGACAGCATGCCCGAGGGAGCGCTGGACTTCCTTCCCATCGACACCCACAGGCTCATCAACCGGGCCATCAACTCCATCGTCGGAGGCGACCCCCCAATCGAGGCCCCGCGGGACGGCGAACGCCTCGGGCTCACCGAGGGAAAGGCCTTCAAGGACTCGGGCGAGGGGCCGCGCAGGATCGGGCTGGAGGAGCTCGATGACTGAGGGCGCGCCCCGCGGCGGGCGGTCGAGACCCCGGGGCGCCGGACGACCTGGTCTGCGGTTTGACCTGGGAAGACGACTGCGGGTCCTCGCGGGGGTCGACGAGGAGATCCTCGACCAGGTACCGCTGGAGCGGACCCGCTACGTCGGCCTCGGCGGTGTGGTGCTGGGCACCGCGGTCGTCGCCGGGGTCTCCATGTGGTTCGCGCTGAGCCAGGCCCTCGGCGGCGTCCACGTCGTGTTGGTCGTTCCCGCGCTGATCTGGCTGCTCATCGTGCTCAACCTCGACCGATGGCTCGTCTCGACGGTCACCGGCATATGGCAACAGCGGCTCATGATGCTGATTCCACGCCTGCTCGTGGCCGTGGTGCTGGGTGTCATCATCGCCGAGCCGCTGGTCCTGAGAGTGTTCGAGACCGCCGTGGTCCAGCACGTCATCGACGAGCGGGAGGCCGCGCTGAGCAGGGAACGGGCTCTGCTGGTCGAGTGCAATCCGCAGATGGCGGCCACGCCGCCGCCGGGCCGCGGCTGCGAACGCGCCAGGCTCATGTCCTCGGCCGCGGAGGCGGACATGGCCGAGCTCGCCGAACTGGAGAAGGACGCGGCCAAGCTGCGGGAGCGGATCCGGGCCGGCAGGGCGAACTACCAGCGACTGTTCGACCAGGCCACGGCCGAGTGCGCGGGCCGCAAGGCCGACGGGACGAGCGGCAAGCGGGGAATGGGCCCGCTCTGCCGGCGCCTCGACGCCGAGGCGAAGAAGGCCATGGCCCGCAGCGACCTGCCCGGCGATCAGCGCGAGCTCCAGAACATGGAGGCCCGGATATCCGCGCTGCGCGGCCCCCTCGCCGACAAGCAGGGCGACTTCGGTCGCGAGATCAAGGCCAGGATCGACGAGCGGCTGTCCGCGATGCCCGGCAAGGACGATCCCGTCGGGCTCCTGGAACGGCTGCGGGCGCTGCACGCGATCTCGTCGGAGAACACCTACCTGTTCGCGGCGAGCTGGCTGCTCCGGCTCTTCCTGGTCCTCATCGACTGTCTTCCCGTCCTCGTCAAGCTCATGGGGGGCACGACCACCTACGACCGCATGGTGGAACACGCCAACCGGACGCAGGAGAGGGTCCACGAGAAGCGTCTCCAGCTCGACATGGACGCGCGTATCGGTGAGCTCGAACTGCGGGCCCACCGCGAGGCGGAGGAGCGGAGAAGACAGCGTCAGCTCGTGGACGTCGATGGCAAGGCCGCCGACGCCGAGGCGCGGGCCACCCTGGAAAAAATGATCAAGAAGCGGAGCGAGGAGCTGCGCTCCCAGAACAGCGGGGAGGACCGGATCAACGGCACCCGTCCGCACGTCGGCATGAGGAACCCCTTCCAATGAGGCCTCCGCGGAGGTGAGGCACGGCGGGCTTCCCGCGGACGCCCCCTCACCTCCGCGCGGAACCTCCACGAAACCTCCGCAGGACCTCCGCAGGACCTCCACGGGACCTCCACGGGACCTTCGCAGGACCTCCGCGGAGCCTTCGGGGCCGCTCCGGAGCCTCCCCTGGGCGGCGTGCCTTCCCCGGACATCGTCCCGGAACCGTCCCGGGGTGCCGGCCTACCGCTCGGGATCGCCCCCGGCGACCGTGACCGCTCCGCCGTACAGCGTGTCGTGCTGTTTGCGCGGGGAGCAGACCGAGGCCGAGGAGCACGCGCAGCGCCGTCCGCCGTCGTCCAGGCGGACCACGACCGAGTCGGAGGGGACGTTGCGCCCGACCACGGTTCCCGACCCCTCGGGGGTGTCCACCTTCGCGCCGACCCGGGGCATCCTGGTGTGCGCCTCGGTGTAGAGGGGGTGTTCGTACTTCAGGCAGCACATCAGCCGCCCGCACGCCCCGGCGATGCGCATCGGGTTGACCGGCAGGTCCTGGTCCTTGGCCATGCGCACGGAGACCGGCTCGAAGTCCTTGAGGAAGGTGGCGCAGCACAGGTCACGGCCGCACGGGCCGATCCCGCCCTGCAGGCGGGCCTCGTCGCGGGGTCCCACCTGGCGCAGTTCGACCCGGGCGCGCAGGTTCCTGGCCAGGTCGCGGACCAGGGCGCGGAAGTCGACGCGGTGGGGGGCGGAGAAGTAGACCGTGTAGACGTTGTCGGAGTCGAGATAGTCGACCCCGATGACCTTCATCGGGAGCGTGTGCCGCTTGATCAGGCGCTTGGAGACGCTGCGGGCCTCCGCGCGCCGCCGCTTGTTGCTCTCGTCGCGGGTCAGGTGCTCCTCGCCCGCGAGACCCGCGCACACCGGCAGCCCGTCGATCTCCTCGCTCGTCCACTGGGGCGCCCAGACGCACTCGGCGACCTCGGGACCCGCGTCGGTGGGCACGAGCACCTTGTCGCCGATCTTCGGGCTGTGGCCGCCCGGATCGAGGTAGTACAGCCGGCCGTAACGGGTGAAGCTCACGGCCATGATCATGCTCATGTGGCTCCAAAGCTGCTGGGGGTACGGCTAAGCGCCCACCAGGCCACCCTACGCGCCGGAACCGCCCCTGGGGACTCCGAGAGGAACGGGAACGAAGAAGAGGAAAAGCGGAGGGCGGGCATCGAGAGCCGCCCAGGAAAAGACGCAGGAGAAGGAAGGAAACGGGGAGAACGGCCCGAAGGGCGGTGCGACGCACGAAGACGCGTGCGGTTCGGCATCTCTCCTTGCGCGCCAAACACCTCTGGTCGACCGCATTGGAGCCGCCCGGCGGTTCCCGGGCCGCCGTGACGATCGCCTTCCGGTCGGCACCGGCCCGCGGCACGGCCCTGAACGACTCCGGCATGTCGTTCACGGCCGTGGCCTGGTCACCCGGCATGAGCAGCGCCGGCCGTACCGGTCCGAACCAGGGCGTGGAAGACGGAGCGGACCGGATGAGCCGTGGGTTCAGCGTGTCAGGTCGGCGAGGGCCTTCTCCCAGCGTTCCGCGATCATGGAGATGGCGTAGTTCCCGGCTGTTCCGAGGGCGTTCTCCGCCATCCTGCGTCTGCCCTCGTCATCGTCGATCATCCTGAGCAGTCCGGCGGCGAGGGCGTCGATGTCGTCGGGCGGGACCAGCAGGCCGTCGTGGCCGGAGGTGATGATCTCCCGAGGGCCGCGGGGGCAGTCGAAGCTGACCACCGGCACACCGCAGGCGAACGCCTCGATGATGGTCATGCCGAAGCCCTCGAAACGGGAGCTGACCGCGTGGATCGAGGCCTTGGCGAGCTCGCCCTCGATGTCGCCGGTCGGTCCCATGAACATGACGTTGTTGTGCAGGCGCAGTTTGACGGAGAGCCTGAGCAGCTTGTCGGCGACCCGGCCCTCGCCGTAGATCCGCAACTTCCAGTCCGGGCGCTTCTGGATCACCTGGGCGAACGCCTGCAGCAGCCGGTCGTAGCCCTTGACCGGCACCAGCCGCCCGGCGGCCAGCACGATCCGGTTCTCCTGCCTGGAGCGGGGACGCGGCCCTCCGGCCAGCCCGTTGCCGATGGTGTAGACCCGGGTCGGCGCCCGGTCGAGCATGGCCCGGTAGTCCCGCTCGTCCGCCTCGGTGAGGGTCACGAGCGCGTTCAGCCTGGGGTACCACTGCCGGATCTCCTCGAAGATGCCGGGCTGGTGGGCCTCGAAGTGCAGGTGCTCCTGGGCGATCGTCACGATCTTCCTGCGCGCGAACCGGGCGGCCATGATGTTCAGCCCGGCCCTGGTGGTGACGAGCACATCGGTGCGGAGCCGCTGCAGCTCACGCTTGAGGACCTCGTCGCTCCACGCGCTGAAGGAGGAGTAGGCGCGTTCCTCGGGGTGGATCAGCGCGCTCTCCCGCGCGCTCAGCCGCTCGGCCTTCTTCGTGTACGGCCAGCGGACCCGCGCCCCCGGACGCAGGTCGACCAGCGAGCGCAGCCTGACCTTCGGCCCCAGCGGCAGGAAGGGCCGGTCCGCGTGCTGGAAGACGCTGATCACCTCGACGTCGTGCCGCTGGGACATCTCGGTGGCGAGGTCGAAGGTGGCGCGGATCGTGCCGCCCATGCCGTAGGCGTTGAGGATCAGATAGGAGATCTTCACGAGCTCTCCTCCTCGACGGTGAGGGCCACGGCCAGGCCGTCGGTCTCGGTGTAGTAGGGCCGGACCCTGATCCGGTCCACGTACTGGGCGGGGAAGCGCACCTTGGTCTTCTTGTCGGTGACGTCGTCGAGACGGGTGGCGAGCGGCAGCCGTACCCCGCAGGCCTCCGCGTGGAGGTCCCAGAAGACCCGCCGCCTCGTCTGTCCCTCGGCCATGTGCGCTATCCGGACGCCGCCCTCGAAACGCCGTCCCGCGAAGGTCGCGGGCCCGCTCACCGGCCGCGTCCCCTTCCTGGGCACGGCGACGAGCGTGGCCGGTCCCTCGATCGGCTCGCCGTAGGCGATCAGGCCCCTGATCTCGATCACTCCGTCGTCGGAGACGACGCCGGTCACCTCGACGTACGGTCCGACCTCCCGGACCGCCAGGGCGAGGGTGCCCGCCGAGGTCCGGAAGGCCTTGACCTCCCGGTCGCGGGGCGTCCCGGCGTAGGCGAGCAGCCCGTCCAGGGAGAAGCCCGGATCGTCGGTCGCCAGAGGCTCGCCCCGGTGGGAGGCGAGCCAGATGCCGGGCCGCAGGCCGCTCAGGCCCGCGGCCGCCCGTTCCTCGCCCGTCTCTGCGTGCCGCAGGATGATCTCCCCGTCATCCGGCTCCGGCCATTCGACGCACAGGGTGTCGTCGCCGTTCACCCGGCTGGTGACGGCTCGCCTGCCCCCGGACACCGTCACCCCGCCATGTGCTCCCATGCTGACCAAGAGTCCCCCGGTCCTTCGCTGCCATCCCCGTAAAGCAGGACATTGTTCGGTAGGTTTATAACGAATGCATCGAAATTCGCTGGGAATTCTAACGATGCACACTCAACCTTTGAGGGGAATTAGCCGGGAATGGTTCCATTCGATCTAAGATCATGTGACGGGGACCGTATAACCGTGTGAGTGCACCTCTCTCACCAGCCGATATACGTCAGATACGGCTCCCGCACCTCCAGTAGCCCGCGGTAGCGGCCCGCGTCGACCGCGCCGAACTCCTGCCCCCGCTGGACGAGCAGGTGCCCGCCGGAGCCGTCCGCGTCGACCAGTCGAAGGCCGCCCAGCCCGTCCCGGTAGAGCACGCCGGTCTGGCCGCCACTGCCGAAGTCGAACGTCGCGATCTCCGCGGGGCAGGGCACGAGCCTCATCCGGCCGTCCTCTGCACGCCCGGCGATCCTGCCCAGCGCCGCCGTGAACGACCGGCCGTCGGCACTGATCCGGATCCCGTGCACCCCTTCGGGAGCGTCCGGGGACGGCCGGAGCCGTAGCCGCCTGGCCGTGTCGAGACCTCCTCCGACGACCTCGGGGTCGAGCACCCACACCTCGGGGTCGTCGAACCCCATCTCGAAGGTCATCACCGGCGCTTTCGGATCCGGGTCGACGGCCAGCACCGTTCCCGTGTTCACGTCAAAGATCATCCGCGTCTGCCAGCCCGGCCCTCCCCCCGAGCTGCCCCGTTCCCTCCCGGCGGGCGGCGGGCTGACCGTGATCGTGGGCGTCGGCGTGGCCGTACAGTCCCTCGTGGACACCGGACCCGCCGTCAGGGAAGTGCGGGGATGAAGCAGCCGCTCACCGGTCCGTGCCGTGAGGCGCTGGAAGGCGACCGAACGGCCGTCGGCGGTGATCGAGACGTTCAGGACCTGGCCCGCCTGGCGCGAGGTGAACACCCGGCTCCTGCCGGTCGCCAGATCTGTCACCCCGAGCCGGCTCCTGTCTGCCGCCGGATCGGTCAACCGGAGTCGTCCGGGCGCCTCCATTTCCCCCCCGCACGGCGCCAGGCTGTAGGCCAGCTTCGAGCCGTCCGCGCTGACCGCGAGCGACGTGGGCTCGGTGCCCTCGGGCACGGCGATGTGAAGTGCGTCGGCCCCCGTCACCTTGCCCGTCCGGCCGAGTTTCACGCGGAAGAACCGGGTCTCGCAGCTGTTGAAGGCGATCGCGGTGTAGAAGGCGTCCCGTGCCGCGTCCACCAGGGCGAAGCGCCCTCCCACGGACCGCGCGGCCTTCCCGCCCGTGCCCGAAGCCGGACTTCCGCCGACGTCCGAGGCCGAGGGAGCCGGACTTCCGCCGACGTCCGAGGCCGGGACTGGCAGGGCGAACCTGCCGGTCCTCTCGCCCGTGTCCGAACGGCGGAAGACGACCTCGCCGCCGTCGCCCACGGCGAAGAACTCCGGGCCCGCCCCCGCGACCGGACCGGCGGAGCCGTCCCCCCGTCCCGCCTGGATGACCGCGCCCGCCCCGGCCACCACGCCGGTCACCGTCGCCGCCGCCACCAGCGGCACGGCCCACGACCTCCGTGTACGGCGCCCTCCCGCGCGGCGCGCCTCCGGCCGGAACGGAGGGACCTCCTCGACGGTCTTCCCCACGGCCGTGGCCGCGTCCCGCAGCCTGTCGACGATCTCGTTCACGGGTTCTCCCCCAGCAGACGGCCGAGCGCGTGCAACGCCCGGTGGGTGGTGGACTTGACCGTCCCCCGGCCGATCCCCATGGCCTGGGCGGTCTCCTCTTCGGACAGGTCGGCGTAGAAACGCAGCAACAGCACCTCGCGCTGCCGCGTGGGCAGTCGCCGGAGGGCCTCCATGACGGCCCTGCGCTCGTCACCGAGCATGGCCGCGGACTCGGCGGACCAGACGGGCGGCTCGTAGGTCCCGGCGAACCAGGAGGGCAACCGTCTGCGCCGCAACACGCTGCGCGCGTTGTTCAGCACGGCACTGCGCAGGTAGACGAGCGCCTTGCCGGGATCCCGCAGCCCGCCGAAGCGGCGGTGGAGGCCGAGAAAGGCCTCCTGGACCACGTCCTCGGCGGATTCGCGGTCCCCGACCATGACCAGGGCCAGCCGGGTCAGCCCGAGCGCGTGCTCGGCGTAGAGCCCGCTGATCGTCTCAGCGGGCTCGGGTCTGCCTAGGTCCAACGTTTCGGCCTGCATGACCAAGAGACGTGAAAACCGGCCCGGGGTTGCTCGGGACGGCGTGACTTTCCCCGCACCCCGGGTCCGCCCGGGACGACGTACCCTTCCCCGCGACCACGGGGTGGTCGGCCCCCGGCCGCCCAGCGGGACGGCGCGGCGTCAGAGTCCCGGCTGCCTCAGCGAGATGGTCATCGCCTCGACGGCCATCTGCGGGTTGACGTTGGCGGCCAGCCTCTCGCGGCAGCGCATGATCGCGTCGATCCTGCGCAGGGTGTCCTCGGGCGAGGAGGAGCCCGCCAGCCCCTCCAGCTCGGCCCTGCGGTCCTCGTTGGCGAGCTCCACGTGCGCGCCGAACTGCACGGCCAGCACGTCACGGTAGAACGCCACCAGGTCGAGCAGCGCCGCGTCGATGACGTCGCGCTTGGTCCTGGTCGCCCGCGACTTCTGCCGGTCCTCCAGCTCCTTGAGCGCTCCGGCCCCGCCCCGGATCAGGCCCTTGTTGAGCCCCTTGCCCGAGGATCCCTCACCGTAGATCTTCCGCAGCTCGGCGATCTCGGACTCGTTCAGCACCGAGGTGACGGCCGCCGCCTCCTCCTCCGCGGTCTTCACCAGCCGCTCGGCCGCGACGACGCACTCCCCGACGCCGGTGAGCGAACGGGGGATGGACAGCACCGCGTCACGGCGCTTGCGCGCCTCCTCGTCCAGGGCCAGCCTGCGGGCCCGGTCGATGTGCCCCTGGGCCGCCCTGGCGGCGAACTCCGCCATCGCGGGAGGCACGTTCTCCCGGGTGGCCAGCACGTGGGCGACCGCCGCGGTCGGCGGCGTGACGAGCGTGACCAGACGGCAGCGGGACCTGATGGTGATCATCATGTCGTCCGGGGCCGGCGCGCAGAGCAGCCAGACGGTCCGCGGCGGCGGCTCCTCGATCGCCTTGAGCAGCGCGTTGGACGCCCCCTCCGTGGCGCGGTCGGCGTCCTCGAACAGCACGACGCGCCAGCGCCCCAGGGTCGGGGCTCCGGCCGCGCGCAGGATGAGCCGGCGGGTGTCCTTGATCCCGTACGACAGTCCCTGCGGGCGGACGATCTCCAGGTCCGGGTGGGAGCCGATGGCCACCTGGTGGCACATGTCGCAGTGGCCGCACCCCTGGTCGGGGCAGAACAGCGCGGCGGCGAACGCCCGCGCCGCCTCCTCCCTGCCGGACCCCGGGGGGCCGGTGAACAGCCACGCGTGGGTCATCCCCGCCCCGCGCCCGCCGGCCAGGAGCTCGGCCCCCGCCCGCGCGGCCCGGCGGAGCGTCACGGCCGCCCGCTCCTGCCCTACAAGGTCATCGAAGACTCCCACGCCATCAACCTACCGCCGGGATCAGTCACGGATGACGGGGATGGTTCCGGTCGCGTCCTCCGACTCCTGCGGCACGGGGTCGGGCAGGATCTCGCGCATCCGGTCGTGGATGAGAGCGGAGATCTGCTCCTGGGTGAGCGTCCCGTCGACGACCAGGTAACGCTCCGGGGCCGCGGCGGCCAGCGCGCGGAACTCACGGCGCACCCGCTCGTGGAAGTCCAGCGGCTCGGACTCGATCCGGTCGGCCGCCCCGCCGAGACGCGCCAGCCCGACGGACGGCGGGGTGTCGATGAGCACGGTCATGTCGGGGACGAGCCCGCCGGTGGCCCAGTCGTTGATCTTCACGACCTCGGCGGGGTCCAGTGCCCGCCCGGCGCCCTGGTAGGCCAGCGAGGAGTCGACGTAGCGGTCGGAGATCACCAGCGAGCCCCGCTCCAGGGCCGGGCGGATGACCTTCTCCACGTGCTCGGCGCGGTCCGCGGCGTACAGCAGCGCCTCCGAGCGCGCCGACAGCCCCTGGTGCACGGCGTCCAGCAGGATCGCGCGCAGCCGCATGCCCACCTTGGTCGAGCCCGGCTCCCTGGTCTGCACCACGTCGAAGCCCTGGTCCCTGAGCCAGATCGCCAGCAGCCGGGACTGGGTGGTCTTGCCCGACCCCTCACCGCCCTCGAAGGCGATGAACATCCCCTTCGGCTGCTCGGCGCCCTCCGGCGCGAAGCCCCGGCCCCGTACCGCCGCGGCCAGATCGGCGAGGATCGGCACCCCCTTGCGGTCGTCCATCTGCCGCAGCGCGACGAATCCGACGACGACCGCGAGCAACCCGCCGATCAGCAGCACCAGGTTGGAACCGTCGAACACGTAGATCGTCTCCTTGCGGAAGACGATCTCGCGCCGGCCGAACAGGCCCGCCAGCGTCGGCGCGACCGCGACGACCAGCAGCAGGGTGACCCGGGCGAGGGACTGCAGGAAGGAGAACGTACGGCCGCGCAGGCTGTCCTCGACCTCCAGCCCGATCATGGTGTAACCGATGATCCAGGCGGTTCCGGCGCACGCCCCGAGAAGCACGGTGAGCATGACGACGATCGCCAGGTTGTGGACGAGCGCGATCGCCGCGAGCACCACCCCGGCCACGATGATCGACAGCCCGAACAGCCTGCGCCGGGAGAGCTCCCGCAGGAGCCTCGGGCCGAAGAACATGCCGGACGCCATGCCGACGAAGACCGCCCCGAACACCACGCCGTAGGCCGGGTCGCCACCGCCGAGCGCACCCACGTAGATCTTGGCCACGCCGACGACCGCGCCGCCGGCCGCGAACGCGCCGAGCATGCCGATGATCAGGCCCCGGATCGGCCTGTTGACGCCGACGAACCGCCAGCCGTCGACGATCTGCCGCAGCACCGACGGCGTCGAGACCGCGGCGGTCTTCGTGTGGGCCTTCGGGATGTCCTTGAGCGTGAAGATGATGACGGCGGACACCAGGTAGGCGAGGGAGTTGATGAACAGCGCCAGGTAGGTGTCGCGGGCGGCGAGGTACGGCACGAAGGTGCCCAGCACGTCGTCGACGAACGACAGCACCGCGAACAGCAGCGCGGCGACCGGGGCCGTGCCGTAGGTGACCAGGAGGTTGAGCTGGTTGGCCTCCTCCAGCCGCTCCTTGGGCACCAGGTTCGGCACCGTGGCGTCCTTGGCCGGGACCCAGAAGAGGTTGACGCACTCGACTAGGAACGTGGCGATGATCACCCACTGGTAGTTGCCGATCAGCGGGATCGACAGAACCAGCGCGAAGCGCGACAGGTCGGCGAAGACCATCGTCAGCCTGCGGTCGAACCGGTCGGCGAACGCTCCCGCGAGCGGGCCCAGCAGGATGGCCGGGAGCATCTTCGCGACGAAGACACCGCCGATCGCGAAGCTCTGGATCTTGTAGCCCGCGCCCGCCGTGAGGTTACCCGCGAGAGCGGTCAGCGCGATGATGTTGAGCCAGTCTCCGAGACTGCACACCGACATGGCCGTCCACAGCTTGCGGAACGGCGCGTTCGCCAGCACGTGGGTGGGCTTGCGGCGCGCGGTGCTCCGGCCAGGGATGGTCATAATGTCAGCGTATCCAGGTGCTCGCTGGGCTGGGGAGAACACGGGTTCGGGCGGAAGTGTCCCTCCGCTCGTCGCACGAGGGTAGTACGTACGACCCGTCCTCCGCAGCGAACACCGGTGGAAAACAGTCCATCGGCGCCGATGTCGCCGGAGTTTTCCGGCGCGGAGTCCATCTTTCGGAGATTCCCCGACACATCGGGTCCCCTAGCCCTTCAGAACCCGGGTCCCCTGGCCCTTCGGAACCCGCCGGCCTTCGGGCCCGGGACATCTCCCGGGCCCGGAGCGAACGCCGGATCACGCCCTCGCCGGGGGCCGCGATCCCCCGGCCACCCGGACGACGGGGTCAGGCCTTGGCCTTCGCGCGGGTGGTGGGGCGCTTCTTGGGCGCCGGGCCACGGGCGCGGCGGTCGGCGAGAAGCTCGGCGGCACGCTCGGTGGTGATCTGCTCAACCTCGTCGCCCTTGCGAAGCGAGGCGTTGGTCTCACCATCGGTCACGTAAGGGCCGAAACGCCCCTCCTTGACCACGATCGGCTTCTTGGAGACGGGGTCCTCGCCGAGCTCGCGCAGCGGGGGCGCCGCGGCGGCGCGGCCCCTGCCACGGGTCTTGGGCTGGGCGAACAGTTCCCTCGCCTGCTCCAGGGTGACCGTGAACAGCTGGTCCTCCGACGCCAGCGAGCGGGAGTCCGTCCCCTTCTTCAGGTAGGGCCCGAACTTGCCGTTCTGCGCCGTGACCTCCTGGCCGTCAAGCTCGCCCAGGGTCCTGGGCAGCGAGAGCAGACGCAGGGCGTCGTCCAGGGTGACGGTCTCCAGGGACATCGACTTCAGCAGCGACTCGATGCGCGCCTTGGGAGCGTCGGCCTTCTTGGTCTTCTTCTTCCCCTCGGCGGGCGGCTCCTCGGGAAGGATCTCCGTCACGTACGGGCCGTAACGGCCGTCCTTGGCCACGATCACATTGCCGGTGACCGGATCCTTGCCCAGTTGCCGGTCGCCCGACGGGCGGGAGAACAGCTCCTCGGCCATCTCGGCGGTCAGCTCGTCGGGCGCCAGGTCCTCGGGGACGTTCACCCGGGCGCCCTCCCGGTCCAGGTAGGGACCGTAGCGGCCGACCCGGATCATGATGTCGGTACCCCGGATCGGGAAGGAGCTGATCTCCTTGGCGTCGATCTCGCCGAGATCGGTGACCAGCACCTTCAGACCGTCGTCACCGTCGTCGCCGAAGTAGAAACGCCGCAGCTCGGGCACCCGCTCCGCCCGGTCGTTGGCGATGTCGTCGAGCACCTTCTCCATGTCGGCCGTGAAGTCGTAGTCGACGAGGTGCCCGAAGTGCTGCTCCAGCAGGTTGACCACCGCGAACGCCAGGAAGGACGGCACCAGGGCGGTGCCCTTCTTGAACACGTAGCCGCGGTCCAGGATCGTGCCGATGATCGACGCGTACGTCGAGGGACGGCCGATCTCCCGGTCCTCCAGCTCCTTGATGAGCGAGGCCTCGGTGTATCTCGCGGGCGGCTTGGTCGCGTGCGCCAGCACGTTGAGCTCGGCCGCGGTGAGGCGGTCGCCCTCGGCCAGGTTGGGCAGGCGCTTCTCGGAGTCGTCGCGGTCGGTCGACGGGTCGTCCGCGCCCTCGACGTAGGCCTTCAGGAAGCCGTGGAAGGTGATGGTCCGGCCGGTCGCGGAGAACTCCACCCGCTCACCGGAGCCGGACGTGCCCGACACCTTGACGCTGATCGACTCGCCGACCGCGTCCTTCATCTGGGACGAGACGGTTCGCTGCCAGATCAGCTCGTACAGCCGGAACATGTCACCGGTCAGCCCGGTCTCGCCCGGTGTGCGAAACTCCTCGCCGGAGGGGCGGATCGCCTCGTGCGCCTCCTGGGCGTTCTTCACCTTGCTGGTGTAGACGCGCGGCTTGTCGGGCACGTAGGCGGCGCCGTACAGCTTGATGGCCTGGCTGCGGGCGGCGGCGACGGCGGTCTCCGACAGCGTGATGCTGTCGGTTCGCATGTAGGTGATGAAACCGTTCTCATACAGGCGCTGGGCGACCTGCATGGTGGACTTCGCGGAGAAGCCCAGCTTCCGGCTGGCCTCCTGCTGCAGCGTGGTCGTCCGGAACGGCGCGTAGGGCTTGCGGGTGTACGGCTTGCGCTCGACCGAGGCGACCTTGTAGGCCGTACCGGCCAGCCTGCCGGCCAGCGCCCGCGCGGCCTGCTCGTCCAGGTGGAGCACGTCGGCGCTCTTGAGCCTGCCGTTGCTCGCGAAGTCGCGGCCCTGGGCGACGCGCCTGCCGTCCACGCCGGTCAGCGTGGCGGTGAACTCGTGCGGAGACTCGTCGCGGCCGGTGTCGAACAGCCCTTGCAGGTCCCAGTAGCTCGCGCTGGTGAACGCCAGACGCTCACGCTCGCGCTCCACGACCAGCCGGGTCGCCACGGACTGCACGCGCCCGGCGGACAGGCGGGGCTTGACCTTCTTCCACAGGACGGGGCTGACCTCGTAGCCGTAGAGGCGGTCGAGGATGCGGCGGGTCTCCTGGGCGTCGACCAGGCGCAGGTTGAGGGCGCGCGGGTTGGCCACCGCCTCCTGGATCGCCCGGGGAGTGATCTCGTGGAAGACCATGCGGTGCACCGGCACCTTGGGGTTGAGCACCTCGCGGAGGTGCCAGGCGATCGCCTCGCCCTCCCGGTCCTCGTCAGTGGCGAGATACAGCTCGTCGGCGTCCTTGAGCAGTTGCTTGAGCTTGCTCACCTGCGCCCGCTTGTCGGGGTTCACGACGTAGAGCGGCTCGAACTCGTGCTCCACGTTGACGCCCAGGCGGGCCCAGGACTTGCTCTTGTACTCCTCGGGGATGTCGTCGGCCTTCTCAGGGAGGTCGCGAATATGCCCGATGCTGGACTCCACGACATAGCCGCGGCCGAGGTACCCGGCGATGGTCTTCGCCTTGGAAGGCGACTCGACGATCACCAGGCGGGTTCCGCCGGCGTTGCCGTTCTTGGCTGGCACGCTGCTTCCTACCTCGCTGTTCGCATTCGTTCCCCGTCCACTTCCACTCGGGTTACCCGATCTGGATCGGGCACACTCCCAAGTAAAGCCGCAAGGACGCACAATAAAGCCCTATGGGAGCCGACGTCCCCTGCCCACCCTCGGAGACTAATCGCTGTGCTCGACTACTCCTACTTGGTTCTCCATCTTCCGCGTGGCACCTCCCGGGACATGGCCCGGCGGATACTGACCGAACACGCAGAATACGGCGACTGGGAACTCGACCGTCTGCGACTGTATCCCGACGGCCGCCGTGACATCCGACTGCGTCGCAAGATCATACGTGTGACCAGGACGATGTGACCATGCGCACGGCCCGTGACCTCGGTCATCGTCCGTCTCCCCGCGCGGCCCGCGACCCCGGACATGGCTTTGCCCGTCCCGGGCCGCGCCCCCGGAACGGGCAAAGCTTCTCCGCTCCGGCGGGCGGGTGAGGACCGGGCCCTGATGGCCCCGGCCTCCCCTCGCCCGCGCGAAGCGTCTATGCGTCTCCTTTAGAGGATCAGAGGAGACATGTCTGGCGGGTTACCGATGCCTTACTTCTTGGCGAAGCGGATACGGCGAGCGGTCACGAAAAGCGTGGCGGAGGCCGCGGCCATGGCGCCGAGCAGAAGGGCGAACAGCGAACCGGAGTTCATCCCGGTCACGCCGATCGGCTGGGCCGCGCTCATCAGGCCGACGGGCAGGGAGGTGTCGACGGGCAGGCCGCCCTTGGCGGGCAGAGCGCCGCCGGCCGGGGTCGAGGAGAGCAGGCCGGTCGCGGGGGCGAGGACCGAGTCCGGCTTCCGCGGCGCGGACTGGGCACCGCGGCCCTGGACACCGCGCCCCCGGGCGCCACGGCTCTGGGCACCGCTGCCCTGGATACCACTGCCCTGGATACCGCTGGCGACGCCGGACAGGCCCGAGCCGCCGGTCAGGTCAGAGGTCTTGGGCAGCCCCGAGGACACCGGCAGTTCGGGAAGCTCGGGCAGACCGGCCAGATCGCGCGCCCCCTGGACGAGGGGCAGCGAGCGGACATCGGAGGCACCGGCCGGACGCGGCCGGGCGCCCGCGCCCTTCATCCTGTTCAGATCGGGGACGACGGGAAGGGTGGACATCAGGCCGCTGGTCCGGTGCTTGGCGGCCGCACCGGTCCACCGGGCGTCGCGCAGCCCACGACGGGCCGCCGCCGACCCGCCCGCGTGAGAGCCGCCGAGGCAGCCCGCGGCGGCGTCGCCCAGCACGGCGACCGCGTTGCCGCAGACGTTGACCGGCGCGGTGATCGGCGCGACCACCTGGTTACCACCGGCCACCGACCAGTTGCCCGAGGTGGTGTTGCCGCCCGCCCCGCGACCGCCACCGGCGGGCCCGCTGACCGACGCGCCGCCCTTGCAACCGGCGAAGGCGCCACCGAAGAGCGCCACGGCGTTGCCGCAGACGTTGACCGGCGCGTTGACCGGCGCGACCACCTGGTTACCGCCGGCCACCGACGGCCTGCCCGACGTGATGTTGCCGCCGGCGCCGCGGCCCGTCCCGGCACCGCCGCCCTCGATCGACGCGCCGCCCTTGCAGTCCGCGTCGGCGTTGCCGACCGCGTTGCCGCAGACGTTGAGCGGCGCGGTGATCGGCGCGACCACCTGGTTACCGCCGAGCACCGACCAGTTGCCCGACGTGATGTTGCCCCCCGCGCCCGGCTGTCCGCCGGGGCGCGGGCCGTGCCCGCCCGAGTGGCCGCCCGGGTGCCCGCCGGGGTAGCCCGGCTTGCCCGGCCAGCCGGGCCCGCCCGGACGGCCCGGCCGTCCCGGCGTGCCGGGAACCTCGGCGCCTCCCTTGCAGCCGGAGAACGCCCCGCCGAACACCGCGGCCGTGTTGCCGCAGACGTTGATCGGCGCGGTGATCGGCGCGACCACCTGGTTACCGCCGCCCACCGATCCCCTGCCCGAGGTGGTGTTGCCGCCCGCCCCGCGACCGCCACCGGCGGGCCCGCTGACCGACGCGCCGCCCTTGCAGCCCGCGACGGCACCGCCGAAGATCGCGGCCGCGTTGCCGCAGAGGTTGATCGGCGCCTTGATCGGCGCGTTGACCTGGTTGCCGCCCAGCACGCTGTGGTCACCGCTCGTACGGTTGCCACCGCTCCCGCCGCCGCTGCCGGACCGCCTGACGGAGGCGCCGCCCTTGCAGCCGGCCTCGGAACCGCCGAGGACCGCCAGTCCGTTGCCGCAGGCGTTGACGGGAAGGTCGATCGGCGCGTTGACCTGGTTGCCGCCCAGCACGGATCCGTTGCCGGAGGTCCTGCCGGGGACGCCGGACGAGCCGCCGGAGGGGCCGGTGTCCTCGACGGAGGCGCCTCCCTCGGACGACCCTCTCGCGTGGCCGCCGACGGCGGCGCTGTTGCCGCTGATGTCGATCGGCAGGGAGATCGGGAGGTTGACCTGGTTGCCGCCGGCGACCGAGTGGTCGCCCGAGGTGTCGGCGAAGGCCGTACCGCTGCCCAGGGACATGACACCGAGCGCGAGCAGTGCTGCGGGAGCCGTGCCCTTAACCCACGTACGCATGAACTTATGCTCCTTGCGGTTTTTTGGGGGAATACCTGACGTCTCGCGAGCGGCGCGAAGCCATGCGGAGTCAGCCGAGAGCCCGCACAGCGGCGGCCTCGACAGCCGTCACGAGGAAAACTGGGACCTACTCATCGCCGTTGATGAGGTGTGCGGCGGAGCGGCTCACCGGAGATTTCCGGAGACTCACCGGAGGTTTCCGGAGAAAGGAGTCGGGCACGCTCCGCGACCGGCAGGCTCCACGGAGGGAAGCCGGGCCGGGCCGTAGGACGGGATCAGTCAGGAGAGAAAGAGGGGTCGTCCGCCGCTGTGCGAACCGCGGGGGGAAGCACGCATGCCTGTGGGACACGCCGCGCCGTCAGCCGCGGGTCGTAGACGAACCGCGTGACATCCCCCACGCCCGGCCCCGAAAGACCGGATCCACCGCTGGTCTGGGGCACGAATCCATTGGCGCCAGAACTGTGGTCAACGGTGGCGGGTGCCGGGAGGCCCGGCTTGGACTGGCTGGTGAGCCCGTCCACATGCCGCCCGGCCATGGCCTCGGCGTTGCCCGTGGCCAGGAGTCCGCCGCTGTCCGGGGGGAAGACATCGGCCTGGAAGGCCGATCCGGCAGCGGCTGAGCCCGGGACGCCGGAGCCGGCCGCTCCTGTCGCCGCGGTGGTGTCCGCGGCCGCCGGAGCGGCACCGAGGAGCCCGAAGACGACCGCGAGCAGCCATCCGGCGGCGAACAGGCCGCCGACTGCGAAGGCCCGCCTGACGATCGGCCGGGCACCGGCCGCGAACCGCGCCATCCGGCCAGCCCGGGCGAAGACGGCATCGTCAGCGCCTTCGGCGTCGTCAGTGAGAACGGTCACGGGCACGCGCGGGGCGGCGGGCGAGGACGCCCTCCACTGCCCGTGCGGCGTGCGTGCCACGTGACCTCCCCGAAGCTCCCGGCCGGGCCGCCCATGAGGCAGGCCCGGCCCCTCAACGGAGAGTTACGCTACCACCACGCCGAGTCAGCGCGATGGGTTTCCGCAAGAACGGCTCAGCACCCGTCCAGGAAGCGGTCAAGCACCCGGACCCCGAACCGGAGCGAATCCACCGGCACCCGCTCGTCCACCCCATGGAACATCCCGGAGAAGTCCAAGTCCGCGGGAAGCTTGAGCGGCGCGAACCCGAACCCGCGCATGCCCAGCGTGCTGAACGCCTTCAGGTCCGTGCCCCCGGAGAGGGTGTACGGCACGGCGAGCGCCCCCGGGTCCTCCGCCAGCAGCGCGTCGGCCATGGCCCGCACCAGGGGCCCGTCGAACCCGGTCTCGATGGCGATGTCGTGATAGACGAACTCCCTGGTCACGTTGGGCCCGAGCAGCTCGTCGAGGGTCTGGAAGAACTCCTCCTCGTATCCCGGCAGGAACCGGCCGTCCACGTGCGCGGTCGCGGTCTGCGGGATCACGTTGGCCTTGTATCCCGCCTCCAGCATGGTGGGGTTGGTGGTGTTGCGCAGCGTGGCGCCGATCATCCGGGCCAGCGGGCCGAGCTTGGCCACGGTCGCCTCGGGGTTGTCCAGGTCGAGTTCGAGCCCCAGGGCCCCGGCGGTCTCGGTGAGGAAGGTGCTGACCGTCTGCGTCAGCCGTACCGGCCACTCATAACGCCCGATGCGCCCGACCGCCTCGGCCAGCTCGGTGACGGCGTTGTCGCCGTTGAGCATGGAACCGTGCCCGGCCCTGCCGGTCGCGGTGAGCCGCATCCAGGCGATGCCCTTCTCCGCCGCCTCGATGAGATAGAGCCTGCGTGCCTCGTCGATGGAGACGCTGAACCCGCCGACCTCGCCGATGGCCTCGGTGCAGCCGTCGAAGAGGTCCTTGTGCTCGGCGGCCAGCCAGTGCGCGCCGTACGTGCCGCCGGCCTCCTCGTCCGCGGTGAACGCCAGTACCACGTCCCGCGGCGGGCGGCGGCCCTCGCTGAGCCGCTGGCGGACGACGGCGAGGATCATCGCGTCCATGTTCTTCATGTCGACGGCGCCCCGGCCCCAGATGCAGTCGTCGGCGATCTCCCCGCTGAGCGGGTGCAGGGTCCAGTCGCCCGCGTCGAACGGGACGACGTCGAGGTGCCCGTGCAGGAGCAGCGCGTCCCGGGAGGGGTCCTCCCCCTCGATGCGGGCGACCACGTTCGCCCGCCGGCTGTCCGACTCCAGGATCTGCGGCTCCAGCCCGACCTCGGCCAGCTTCGCCGCCACGTACTCGGCCGCGGCCCGCTCCCCGGGCCCGGCGTTGTCACCCGCGTTGGTCGAATCGATCCGGATCAGGTCACGGCACAGCCCCGCGACCTCGTCCTCACCGTTGAGCGCGGTCATGGCGACTCCTTAGGATTGATACGGCTTGCGCCTCCATCCTGCCGCCGCCGAGGCCGTCTCGGCATCCCCGGCCGACCGGCTCGCATACCGATATGACGCAAGCCCAAGAGTTTGCTAACCTGAGTCCGCCGACGCGGGATGACGGTCCCGCGTGCAGGCACCAAGTCCGGGTGGCGGAATAGGCAGACGCGCTAGCTTGAGGTGCTAGTGCCCTTTGCGGGGCATGGGGGTTCAAGTCCCCCCTCGGACACAAACCCTTGGACGATATCGTCCTGGTCAGTGCTCGCACTGACCAGGACTTTTCGCTTTCCGGGGTGGTAGGTCAACCGCATCCCCAAAGCGGCGTAGATCCTGGCCTTCCGCTCGGGATCGGCCTCGTTCAGCACCCGGACAGCATCACCCAACTCCCCTAACATGACCGCCAGGCGCTCATGGTCGAACCGAACGACCCGAACCGGCGACATCCTCCGCAGCTTGTTCTCCGCCTCTGCTTTCCGGGCCTGTTCCTCCCTGATCCACCCCGCCACCGCCGCAGGGTCGGCCCCGGCCTCCAACGCGGCCTGATGCAGCGACAGTTTCCGATCGGAATCGGCTATCTGCCGCGTCAAGGCGGCCCCCTGGTCGCGGGACGACGGGACGTCTCGTGCTCCCGCCAAGGTCCGCAGCGTGCGCTCCAGGTTGCCCAGGGCGAACAGGCCACCAGGAGCTTGACGACGCTGCCCTGATCAGACTCTTTTTCATCCAAGACGCCGCCACGAGGCTGCCGCGCGCATTCACCCGCCCGGCGCACTGGAGCACCGGCACAGCCCGCCCCGGAATCTCGAACTCGAAGGCGCTGGGACCCTCGGAAGCGCCGGGGGCCTCGAAGACGCCCAGAACCTGGAGAACGCCCAGAATCCCAGGGAAGCCCAAGCGCTCGAAGCCGTCCTGACCAGGACGCGCGCATGTGTGCGGCGCGGCCCTGCTCCGGCCGGGCCGCGCGTATGGGGTCCGGGACGGTGTCAGCGCGTTTCGATCCGGATGCTGAGGATCGGGTGATGGGCGATCCTGGTGTAGGAGGTCTGCCCGGCGGGCACCCACGGGCTGTCGATGGCGAGGACCCCAGCGTAGTAGTGACTCTCCATGACGACGACCCGGTGCTGGTACGCGCCGCTAGGGCAGTAGCTGCTGATCCCGTGCTCGCCGGGGATGGGGTCGAGCTGGTAGCTGCATTCGGCGGGCCAGGCGTTCGCGCCTGAGGCCGTGGCGGTCACCAGTCCGGCCGTCGCCAGGACGCTGACGAATGCGGTCGCGGCCCATCTTCTCACGTTCATATGGTGCTCCTTGGGGGGTGGCCGGAATGCCTTCGCGGCAGACCAGC
Source organism: Streptosporangium sp. NPDC051022 (assembly GCF_040683035.1). Taxonomy (NCBI): domain Bacteria; kingdom Bacillati; phylum Actinomycetota; class Actinomycetes; order Streptosporangiales; family Streptosporangiaceae; genus Streptosporangium; species Streptosporangium sp. NPDC051022. The sequence goes on from NZ_JBFBCF010000009.1 coordinate 174,153, forward strand.
GCATTTACAGTTAGGAAACTTTCTTAAAAGAAGTAAATGTGGGCGTAGGGGGGGCGTCAATATGCCCGCGGTGGTTCAGGTGTCAAGTTCCGGACAACCGTCACGGCGAAAAGGCCTCCGCACACCCGCGCGCCCGTCCGGCCGGGGTTTCAGCCCCAGCGCGGCCCCGGTTGCCCAGGGGGCATGCGAAAACGGCGGCCGCGTGGTCACCGGGGTGACCACGCGGCCGCGGGGTTCTCGTTCCGAAGGAATCCCAGGTGAGAAGCCGACGGAACCAGGTCATCTTCGCTGGATCGATGAGCCTCAGTGCTGAGGAGCTCAAGAGAGCAGCCCGACCAGCCTTGATGAACTACAACCAACGGTGCCCAACGCAACTCTTGAGGAGCCCACCACAGACAGCACGACAGGTGCCAGGAAGGTAAGAGCCAGCCGAGGTCAAGAGAGGTCTAGCCAAGGCTTGTCAAGAGAGCCCAAAAGATGGGAGAACGGTTCAAGTCCCCCCTCGGACACAAACCTTTTGCACATGTGGGGTCGGGAGTAATCCGGGCCTCCACGAGTCATTTCTGGGGCCGGTAGGTCAGCCGCAGCCCGATCTGGGCGTAGATCTCGGCCTTGTCCACCGGGTCAGCCTCCTGCATGACCTGCACCAGGTTGCCAAGAGCGTTCATCACCGTGTTGATCTCCTCTCGTGTCATGCACCGTCGGGCGCCGGTCTGTCGCAGCTGGGCCTGGGCCGCCGCGCGCTGAGCCTGGGTCTCGGCCATCCATTGGGTGACAAGAACAGGGTCCGCACCCACCTCAAGCGCCGCCCGGTGCTGGGCGAGCTTACGATCGCACTCCGAGATCCTCTGGCTCGCGGCCTCCGTCCCCGGACCATGGTTGACCTGCCCGTACTCGGCGAGGAACCTGACGGTCTCCTCCCGACGACGCTGACCGAACTCCACCGCCAGCCAGGCATCCAGCGCGGGCAGGACCTCGTCCTCCCGCAGATAGACGGTCTTGGGATGATCGAGATCGTTGGCCAGGGCGTACTCGGCCAGATAACGACACCGGTAGTAGGGGTGCCGGTGATTCCAGTTGCCCTGCATCCTGCGGTCGCAGTAACCGCAGAAGAGCACTCCGCGCAGCACGCAGGGCCTTCGGGTCCGGTGCGGCGTGTGGGTGGTCGGCCCCTTCCCCGACCGGCGAGGATTTCCTGAGTCTGCTGGAACTCCTCAAGCGAGACCAAGGGTTCATGGGTGATCTGCTCGGACCAGATCCACTGGTCGGCGTCGTTCCAGCGCTGCTTGGTCATGTGGCCGACGACCGTGACCCTCCTCGTTGCCTTCGCGGCAACCGCCGTACTGGCCGAGAGTGACGCGATCACCGCGGCGGCGCCACTACCCTGCCGCCCCCACACGCCAGCCACCCACTCCGAACCTGCCACCACCCCAGCAAAGGCGTCCTGATGACCAGCACCGCGAAGACCATCGTGATCAGCGGCGGCACCGACGGCATGGGCCGGGCCCTGGCCTCTACCTACCTGGGTCGAGGCGATACCGTGGTGATCATCGGCCGCGATGCGGCCAAAGCGGCCATGCTGCCCAGAGCCCACTTCACTCCCGCGAACCTGAGCCTGGTCAGCGAGAACAGAAGAGATCTCAGGGAAATAAACGCCCGCCACCCCAGCGTGGATGCGCTGGCGCTGTGCGCCCGCTACTTCCGGTCAAGCCGGTTCGTCACCGCCGAGGGCGTCGAGGGCGTCTTCGGCCTGGAGTACCACAGCCGATTCCTGCTCAGCCACGGCCTGGACCGGCCGCGCGTCATCGTCAACGTCTCCGGGCCCGCGCCCGGCATCCCCACCGGCCGCATCCATTGGGACGACCTGATGCTCGAACGTCGCTATGACGGGGTGGCAGCCCGGATGCAGGCCGGACGGGCCAACAATCTGCTCGCGGTCGCCTTCGCCGCCCGCCATTCCGCCGGCCCCAACCCGCTACGTGCTGATCAACCCCGGCCCCGTCTCAACCAGCTTTGCCGGCGACTACGATCCAGCCACTGCCGCCCACGTCACCGCGCTCCAGATGCACGGCGCCCCGTCGGAGAAGGCATCAGACCGATCATCGCCCGCCTCGACGACCTCACCCGCCACCTGCTGCGCGATCAGGAGAAGTGAACACATGACCCAGACATGGATCGCGGCGTTCAGGTCCGCTCCCGTCAGCCTGTATGAGCCGGCACTCGTTCATCCCTCCCGCAGCTTCGACGACCAGACCGTACTAAAAGCGAAGCTGAAAAACGGCGCGTAATCTGAAAATCAGGGCCAGGCAGATCCCTCAGGAGTGGACGCCCACTTGGCGTACCGCAGCCATCGTCCGGTTGAAGCGTGGTAGCCGAGGTTGCCGACTCGCCTTCGTCCTCCGGTCCGTGGCCTTGGAACACGGCGAGTTGCTTGGTTCGAGTTGCTTGGTTATGGAGCGGGCGATCTCAACAATGAGTGGCATGCCGCAGATCATCATCGAGTACTCCGCATCCCTCGCCGAGGCGTTCGATCGGCGCGGATTCGCGCTGGCACTTCACCCGGCCGCAGCCGAGTTGATCGGCAGTGCCCTGGCGGATTTCAAAACGCGCTTCCGTGTCGTCACCGAAGCGGTCCTCGGTAACGGTGCGGCCACCGAGGCGATGGTCCACGTGGACCTGGCGATCCTGCCTGGCCGCTGCCCTGAGGTCAAAGCCCGTCTGGGAGACTTGACCCTCGCGATGCTATGTGACCACATCAAGCCTGGAAGAGGACTGAACACCCAGGTCACCGTTGAGGTTCGAGACATCGGCAGCTACCACAAACACGTCCTGGCGCGATAGCCGGATGTGCGGGTACTGATCAGCTGGCCGCTGCAGCCGTCGTACCCGAATGAGGTCCGCAGCCGGTTGAGGCACGGTCCGGCGGACCCACATCCCACAGGCGGGCTGTCTGGGTCACTGATGAACGGGTTGGGCGGACTACGCGGCAGCGTAGCCCCTTCGTCAGGTGCGGCACCGCGCTGTCGAGGTGAACGGTCAGCCGCGCCCGGAGAACCGGAAGCCGACCGGATATCGCCAGCCACCGAGGGAGACCGGGTTGGAGGCCGTTGACGACCCGGCCGCCTCGACCGGCATCGGTGCCGACCCGGCTCAGCGATGGGCTCAGGCTCGCCTCAGGGGCGAAAGCGCCGTCGGCGCTGTGGCCGCCCGCCGTTTTGGCGGCGCGTGATGGCCGGAACGCGGCCGGCCTCATCGTCACGGCCGGAAGGCATCGGCCGCGCCGGATACCGCCCGAGAGCAGGAGGATCGAACACCGGCCGCGAGCCGATCAGGCCGCAACCACTGGCCGGGACGTTGGGAGGCGTGCAGGCCGATCGAGGTGAACCGGATCGTGCCCGCTTCGAGCAGTCCGCAGGTAGCGGGACAGCGGTCCGGCTCGGCCCCGACCGGACCGCAACGACCGTCACCTCGTGAATCAACACCGCCGCCGTTGCAGCGCCGCCTCCTCTGCGGATACGCGTCTGTCTCGTCCACCGATTTCGACGACTAGCGCAACAGAACAGCGAATATGTGTGTCCATATCTCCAATCCACCGACCGAATTCGAGCTCGTCAACATGGGCTCTCGACATCCGGTTGAACGGGCGCATGAAATCGCATGATATTTCGGACGACCCACAGGAGTCGGACGTCCGGGGAAAAAGCAGCATTCCCGGCGAGTACGCCTGTAATCTAGCATGAATTATGCCATGTCCGATTTGCTTGATCATTGACGCGGCACTCCCGCCTCGCCCCCTGAACTGCGAAAACGATCCCTGCGGTTCAATCGGTGGAGGAGAAGATTCCGCTCCACAATCAGGCCTGCTTATCCGCATCCATCCTCATGTTTCGGGGAATACACCGACAAGTCTTGACCGGCTGCCGACTGGTCGGGCAAAATCACCTTGTTACGCCAGAGGATCACCAATAGGTAGTTAGTGATCAGAGGCCGGAAACGCCAAAAACAGAATCGCCCCCGATTGCATTTCACCTGGAGCTCGAAGGGCTTTCCAGTCGAGACTTTCATATCTCACCGTTACATTGATCGGCGGTTTTCATCAGCCTGCGCATTGACGCGGTACCCGAATCACGAAACAGAGGATTTGCGGTAGTCACCTCCGCCGGCCGAGACGTGTTGCGCGCATATTCATGCCTCGACCAGGCGAACGACCCACCCGGCGACACCCCGCTTTGAGATCGCTGGGTTTTGCGCTTCTCCACCATTCAGTCCGGGGTCTCGTTTTTCTTCAAGAAGAAGAAAGAGTCACTGTAAGAAATGATGGATCCTCCATTGAAAACGGGTGTCCCAGTTGAGCATGCCGAGCGGGAGAGCGACACTGATCTCCCAAACGCAAGTCAATGATGACGAAAAGAGCTGGCACCGTGCCGTTCTCAACGACATCGAGTCCCGGCTCACCGATCCCAGTTTTCCGTGCATCTTCTCAAGGAATGCATTCCGAAAGAAAATTTTGAAGCTCATCTTCGTGGAAAACTGCCAGAAGGACGGCATTCAACATCTGAGAGATGGGCTCAAAGAATATGTGGAGCTGTCCATGGAGTGGGACGGCAGCCTGGATACGGCCTATCCACTGATAGTGGCGTTCTCGCCGAGCGCCGTAGACGCGCGATCCGTAGATGATTATCACGCCTTCGGATGGAAGGTTCTTCAAAAATTACACGAGATCGATCCCGCGCCCTGGCCGGAGGAAGTCGGCAAGGATCCCGACTCCGGCTCCTGGTCCATGTGCTTCAACGGCATGCCGCTGTTCTGCAACATGAGCGGTCCTGCCCATCGGGCCCGCCGGAGCCGCAACCTCGGAGAGCACTTCATTCTCGTCATCAATCCGCGTGAACGGTTCGATGTCTTCGCCGGCAATACGCCGAGCGGCCGCAAGGTTCGCTCAAACATCCGCAACCGAATCGCCCGCTACGATGGAATACCACATTCCCTCCAGCTAGGGTCTTACGGCACCGATGGACTCGAGTGGTTTCAGTACGGCCTTATGGAAGAGAATATCGAAAGGACAGATAAATGCCCTTTCCTGTTTCGAGGGTCCTAGATCGGACCGCGCCGCGCCGCACATTCTCGCGTAAACGTCAGAGCGGCCACCTGTACTGATCATAAAACCAGAGGAGAGCTTAGGAAGATGATTGATCTCATTGTCTCCCAGGGGCGTGTAGCCGACAGGGAACCGCGGATGATCGAGGGCGCGGCACGCACGGCGCAAGCATTGGAACACCGCTACGGGATTAAAGGTCGATACATCGGGAAAGCCGAACCGCCGGCCAACGACGATTGGAGCGTCAGTCTTCCCCAAGCCAGGGAGACGCTTGTCGGGTTGAGGCAAGCGGTCACAGCGAGCGTCGAGGGCGGCAACCTCACGGTAATGATCGCCAACACCTGCTCGGCAAGCCTCGCCTCACTGCCGATTGTGGCGCGGGAACACCCGGACGCCGTGGTGCTTTACATCGACGCGCACGGCGACTTCAACACGCCGGAGACGACCGATACGGGCTATCTGGGAGGCATGGTGCTCTCGGCCGCGTGCGGGCTTTGGGACAGTGGTCATGGTGCCGGTCTCCGGCCCGAGCAGGTCATTCTAATCGGGGCGCGCGACATAGACGAGGCCGAGCGCAAACTTCTGCAAACGTCCGGCGTCCGGGTTGTCCCCCCACGGGAAGCGACAGCAGAGAACATCCTGAACGCCGTCAACGGATCTCGAGTGTGGGTACACATTGATTGGGACGTACTCGATCCAGGGTCTGTGCCTGCTGACTACAAGGTCCCGGACGGAATGTTCCCAGAGCAGATCCGGGAAATATTCAAGTCGATTCCGTCGGAACAGCTTCTTGGAGTCGAGCTAGCGGAGTTCAATGCCCCGGCGGATGACAAAAGTGCCGCAGAGGCAGTTTCGATCATTCTCGACATGGTCGCTCCCGCGTTCGAGGCCGCGCAAGCCAGATAGCCCGACTCTAGAAGAGGCACGACGAAAAGCGCCTATTAGATAGGTTAAGGCCGATTAAAACTTCATCCACGCTACATTTCACTAAAATGCACGGCGCTGGAAACGACTTTGTCATACTCGATCTGCGTGACGCGAAATCGCCTTCACCGGGATTGTGCCGCGCCCTGGCGGACCGCCACACCGGTGTCGGCTGCGACCTGATTCTCGGCATCAGGGCTCCGCGCAGTGTGGAAGCCGCCGCGTCCTTCGAGATCTGGACCGCTGACGGCTCTCCCTCGCAGCAGTGCGGTAACGGCGCACGTTGCGTCGCCGCCTGGGTCGTCCGCGCAGGCCTGACGCAGGGACCTCGATTCGCCCTTGACAGCCCGGTCGGCACACACATGGTGGACGTCCTGAACGAGCAGTCTTTCAGTATCGCTCTGGGCATGCCACAGTTCACGCCGGAGCGGATTCCCCTGTTCGGCTTCGACGAGGAACAGCATCTGTACGAGGCCGACCTGGTCAGTGGGTCACGCCTTCGTTTCGCCGCTGTCTCGATGGGCAACCCGCACGCAGTGATCGAGGTCGACGACGTGGACGCCGCCCCGGTCGCCCGGATCGGTCAGGCGTTACAGGGCTCGGACTTCTTCCCGCCAACCGTCAATGTCGGCTTCGCCGAAGTGGTATCACGCGGCAGTATCCGCTTACGAGTTTACGAGTACGGTGCGGGTGAAACTCTCGCCTGCGGTAGCGGTGCTTGTGCCGCAGCGGCAGTTCTGATGCGGCGGGAACGCGTCGACCGGAACGTTTCGGTTGCTCTGCCCGGAGGCGAGCTGCAGGTCAGCTGGCTGGATGCCGCCGAACAAATCCTCCTGGCCGGCCCTGCTGCATTCGTTTACGAAGGACAGTTTTCTCATGCCTCTCTACAATAGCATCCTTGACACAATCGGTCGCACGCCCATTGTCAAACTACATCGGCTCCCGCCCAAGCATGTCACGCTTTATGTGAAGGTGGAGTCCTTCAATCCCGGCGGATCGGTGAAGGACCGCCTGGCGCTCTCCGTCATCCTCGACGCCGAAGCGAAAGGGCTACTGAAGCCCGGTGACACGATCGCTGAGTGCACTTCAGGCAACGTCGGCATCGCGTTGGCGATGGTGGCTGCGGCACGCGGCTATAAGTTCGTGGCGGTGATGTCCGACACTTACTCGGTGGAGCGGCGAAAGCTGATTCGCGCCTATGGCGGAAAGGTCATCCTCTTTCCTGGCGTCAAAGGAACCAGCGGTGGGAACCAGATAGCAGACGAGCTGGCAAAAAAGCATGGCTGGTTCCGGGCCCATCAGTTCGAAAACCTTGCAAACCCTGCATATCATCGCGAAACGACAGCGGCGGAAATCCTCAGTGATTTCGCCGGAAAGCGACTGGACTACTTCGTTACAGGCTTCGGGACCACTGGGACCCTCACTGGTGTCGGACAGATGCTGAAGCTCGCACGGCCCGAGGTGCGCATCGTCGCCGTCGAACCGGAGAATGCCGCTGTGCTGTCCGGTAAGGAATGGAATGTGCATCAGATCCAAGGCTGGGCTCCCAACTTCGTGCCCCCCCTGCTCGATCAAAGCGTTATCGACGAGCTTCTAACCGTTGACGAAACAGCCGGGCGCGACGTCGCACGCCGTCTCGCCGCCGAAGAAGGGATATTCGCAGGTGTTTCGGCCGGCGCCACCGTGGCGACGGCACTGCGCGTCGCGGAAGATGCGCCAGAAGGTTCAGTCCTACTCGCGATGCTGCCGGACACCGGCGAGCGCTACCTGTCCACTTTCCTGCTCGAAGGCATGAGTGAGGGGTCGGACGACGAATGGCTGGCGTCGCTGGACGCCCCCCCTTCACGTGCCTGACCTGGAACCTTCTCCGCCGGTTTTCAAGCAACTACACAGGTAAGCACGGGTTCTACTCGGAAGCAAACCAACACAAAACAGGAATAGGTGTATGAGGGAATTCATTCCCCCTGCCACCCGCTTCGTCGATTTGCCTACCGAATTTGTCATGAAAAGCGGTGGCATTCTGCATGGCGCACGCATCGCCTACGAAGACTTCGGACGGCTGAACGCGGCACGCGACAACGTCATCCTCATCCTCACCGGCCTCTCGCCCGACGCGCACGCCGCTTCCCACCCGGACGACCCCACCCCTGGCTGGTGGGAGGCCATGCTGGGACCGGGCAAGCCCATCGACACAGATCGCTGGTACGTGATCTGCGTGAACTCGCTGGGCAGTTGCAAGGGATCCACTGGGCCGACCTCGCTCAATCCGGGCAAGGGCGGCCCCTACCGGCTGGAGTTCCCGGATCTGTCCATGGAGGACATCGCCGACGCGGCCGCCTTCACCGTGCGCGCGTTGGGCTTCGAACGCCTGGCCTGCGTGATAGGCGTCTCCATGGGCGGGATGAGCGCACTGGCCCTGCTGGCCCGGCATCCTGATCTGACGCGCAGCCACATTAATATCTCCGGAGCAACGCACTCACTGCCGTTTTCGATTGTGATCCGCTCCTTGCAACGCGAGGCGATCCGGTTCGACCCACACTGGAATCAGGGCCGATACGACGAAGAGAGCTATCCGCAACGCGGTATGATCATGGCACGTAAACTGGGCATGATCACCTACCGTTCGGCCCAGGAATGGGACAGCCGGTTTGGCCGAGCGCGCTTGGACCCAGATCGCCGAACGGGCGAGGAACCGTTCGGCCTGGAGTTTGAGGTGGAAGGTTATGTGGAGTTCCACGCCCACCGTTTCCTGCACTGTTTCGATCCAAACAGCTATCTCTACCTCAGCCGTTGCATAGATCGGTTCGATCTCGGCGAATCCTGCGGCGGCACCGCGGACGAGGCCCTGTCTCGGCTGCGCCTCGAAAAGGCGTTGGTGATCGGCGTGCAGACGGACATCCTGTTTCCCCTGCACCAACAGCGGCAAATCGCTACGGGCTTGAGCGCCAGCGGTGCTGACGTCCAATTTCTGTCGCTGGAATCGGAGAAGGGGCATGACGCTTTTCTTGTCGACGTTGATCGATTCGGACCGCCAGTGGCGAAGTTTTTGTCGGTAGATTGGTAAGAGAACTGCGCCTGCACTCTTTCGCCGCTCTTCGAGACAGAGGTTTTGATTTGTCCATGGATTCACTGAAAATAGCCCTTGTCACTGGCGCCAACCGTGGTATCGGTTTCGAAATCGCGCGCCAGCTCGCCGAAAAGAACGTTCACGTACTACTCACCGGCCGTAATCATGCGGCGACGGTCGAAGCGGCGGCGAAGTTGCAGAGTGCCGGCCTCAGCGTCGAAGCCTTTGCGCTTGACGTGACGAAGACGGAGAGCATCGCCGCCGTCGCCACGGAGATCGAAAGCAGGTACGGTCGCCTCGACATCTTGGTCAACAACGCAGGAATCCGAATCGAGGAGTACGGCAAAAAACCATCCGAGCAGTCTCTCCAGCAATGGCGTGAGACTTTCAACACCAATCTATTCGGCGTTGTCGAAGTGACCTTGGCCCTGCTGCCCCTGATCCACAAGTCCGCGGCAGGACGTATCGTGAACGTCTCCAGCCTACTTGCTTCCTTGGGCACGCACAGCGACCCGGACTCTTATATCCACAGTCCTATGTTCAAATCACTTCCGGCCTACAGCGCCTCCAAGAGCGCGATAAACTCCTGGACCGTGCACTTGGCCTACGAGCTGCACGGAACGCCAATTAAAGTGAATGCCGTTCACCCAGGCTACACCAAAACCGGCATGAATGAAGGCGCGGGCGAAATCGACGTATCGAGCGGCGCCAGGACAAGCGTCAGCATGGCTCTGCTCGACAACGACGGCGAAAGCGGCACCTATGTGCACATGGGGAAAATCATTCCCTGGTAGTCCACCCCACCGCGATCGGCGCCGCTGAAAACGTACGGCTCTGGCTCGATGCACCTCGGGCAAAAGACGCTGCGGGGAACCCGTTCGTTTTCTCTCCCTGGCACTGGAACACCGAACAGGCGTAACGGCAGTAATCCACCTTCCCGTCCCAGTATTGGATCCGTCCTATGAGCACCGTTGCCCTGGTCACGGATGAGGCCAGTCTCCCTATCGATTACGACATGCCACTGCTGCTGGACGCGTGCCGAGCAGTAGGCCTCACGGCCAAGGTGTGTTCCTGGGAGGACGAGACCATCGACTGGTCACGTTTCGACGCCGCCCTGTTACGCTCTCCTTGGACCTGGGTCGGGCGGTTGCCTGTATTTTTGGCCTGGTGCGAGCGCATCGCCGCCTCGACGCGTCTACTTAATCCTTTGTCGGTGGCGCGATGGGGGCTCGACAAGCTTTATCTGGCCGATCTCGTCGCGCACGGGGTGCCGATCGTGCCGAGCAAGTTTATCGAGCCCGGCGCAAATCCGATTCCGGCCTTACAGGAGTTGCTCGCCGAGCATCCTCAGACCGGAGAAATCGTGGTGAAGCCAACGACCGCCGCCTACTCAAAGGATGTGAGACGCTTCACCCTGCCACTTGAGGCTGAGGCGTATCAACACATCGTCCGACTGCTCGGAGAAGGCTCCCACGTAATACTGCAACCCTACGTACAATCAGTCGACCACGGCAGTGAGACCGACCTGATCTATTTCGACGGCGTTTACAGTCATGCTATCCACAAGAGCGCGATGCTCATGCCCGATGGCACTGTGAATGTACCGACTCTCGAACATCGCAAGGCACGGACCGCAGCCGAGGACGAGCGCGCCGTCGCTTCGGCTGCGCTCGCCGCCGCGGCGTCACACCTAGGCCTCGAACCACCGCTGCTCTATGGGCGCGTCGACCTGATCCGCGACAGCGACGGCAGGCCAATGGTGCTGGAGATGGAAATATGCGAACCATCGCTGAACCTGCCTTTTTCTGAGAGTGGCGCGATGCGATTCGCACACGCCCTGGACAAACGGCTGAAGTCTTGAAAGAAGGCGGCAGAAGCCTCCAGGCGCAGCATCCGCCGGTTACCGATGAGGTCTGGCGCCCATGAGATCGGCTTGTGATGGTGGAGGCGGGGTGCGCGAGGCCGGCCGGGTTCATCGCCGACGTGCCGTGTCACCAAACCCGGTTTATCGGCTGCCGTGAAGTCATGGGCGAGGATCGTCGTGACCGGCCAACCTGTGGTGAGACGAGCGGCAGAGCCTACGGAGGACAGGCCGGCTCTTGAGCCGGACATTGGTGCCGCAGGGACCGTGGGGCTTGGCGTGGGCGGAGCCCATGCTCTTTCGCGGAACGGGGACCTGCCCGTGTGGAGCACGCGCGTGTGTTCATCTCCTCCGATGCTGCCCCTGAAGAAGTGCTCAATGCTCGATCCCTGCTCAGTGATTTCCGGCAGCGTGTGCGAGAGACCGACCGTGAACCGTCCAGCCGGGCGGGCCCCTGAGCCGTCGGCGGCGGTCATCGACAGCCGAAGCGTCCGCCCCGCAGCGCGTGGCTCGGTGGTGACGCGGGCCAGCGTAGAAACGGCCTGACTCGCTGTGGATCCACTTGATCTCCAGAGCGAGCACGGTATCGGCTGCGGCCCGCTGCGCCCGCGCGGCGCCGTCCTCGGCCACCGGTAGAAGCCCCAGCGCGACACCGTCGGCATCCCGCGCAGCCGCTTCCCCTCGAAGACTCCCGGTGGCCGGCGACGAACCGAAAGCGGGCTCACTGGTCCGTCTCATCCGTGAAACGTTTCACCGCCGGTGTGAGGTATCGCGCTCAACCTCCAACTCCCGGACCCGTGCCTTGAACTGCTCGCTCTTTTCTTTCAGCACGTGACCGGACGATGGCTGACACTCGTCGGCTTCTTCGCCGTGCCCGTTCGCTCTGCTCAGCGGCGCCGCTCTCCGGAGCCTCACGGCCCCGGTCACGCAAGGGTTCACGCTGATGCCCAGATCCTGGGCGGCCGACTCCAAGGTGCGGGCCGGGGTGGACAGGCACAACGCGACGGCGTCCGCTTGGACTCCGGCGGGCACGACTTCGTCACCGCGTGGAACTCCTTATCTCCGGACCTCCGTCATCCGGTGCGCAAGGTGTCCGCACCTCAGGGGCAGGACTCGCCGTCGCCTCCGGCTTTGGTACAGCTGGGCCGCCCGGTGAGCGTGGCCGGCGTCCGCTCGACGATCAAGGAATGCTTCCGGACCAGTGTGAGGACGAAGCCGTCTTCGATCACTACCAGGTCTGGCTCCATCCGGCCTGGCTCCGGTGCCTGACGCCGGCTGTACCGGCACCGGTTTCTCTGGCCGTCCCCCGGGCCGCGCTACCGGACGAACGCACATGGTTGGCCGGGACAGGCGGGCAAGGCCTCGGGCAGGGGAGGCTGCCGCCCGATCGATCGTCGTCCCTTCAGCGAAATTCACCGCCTGTTCGCATCGCTGTCCCGGGTATCGCTCGATGAGTCGCGTGTTCGCCGTTGGCCTGTGTGCGGTTACACCGTCAAAGGCGGACTCGGCGATGTCACTACCGGAGGAAACACCCCAGTGATAACTATGATGAAACATTGAGTTAACTTGAGATCATATTCAATCTTCCGCGCTATGTAAATATTTAAATAAACACGTGTCCCACCTGCGAAAATGCACCCCCGTTAGTGGCGAGACGATTAGGGTGTCCCAATTTATTGAATATGGCCTCCAAGGGAGAATCTACTAAATCCCCTCCGTTTCGTGTTATGGTTGATCGCAGGTCACCTCGAAGCGCATTTCACTGATAAATGCCTTGTCGAGCAGACCGCCCAGCGGGGAGCTGAGAGCACGTCAAGGAATGTGCTTGAAACCCGCTTAACCACGGGCGGTGAACATGTCACCATCGGCGATAACGCCGTTGCCGGTCAAATCGAAGGCAGCCGAAGCAACTCAGTCCATGATTAGGCAGAGAAGCAGGGGAAGCCATGCATCAATCAATCTCGCTTGACCATCTTGAGGGCCCCAACTTCGCGCATGCGGAAGTGTTCGCCGCCAAGGAAAACCTCGATGAATACGGCTATGCGTATCTAAAGGATGTTCCTGAGGAGTTCGACCACATAAGCTTCCTCAAGGAGTTCGGCAGCTTTCTTCCGCACGCCTATGACGGATCCCTGATATGGGAGCTTATCCCGGAACCGGACATGGACGACGTCTACCACTCTCGTAACACGAGGGCACTGGTGCCGCACACCGAGGCCTATGAGTATCCGGGGGCCCCGCCCCGCTACCTCGCACTCTGGTGCGTCAAGCCGGCTTCGGGAGAGGGCGGGGAGACAACCCTGGCAGACGCGCGCGAGTGGCTCCGTTCCTTCACGGACGAGGAACTGACCATTATGCGGACTCGGCAGTATGAATGGAAGTCGAGCGAGGGCCTGGCTCGCCACGACATCCATGTAAGGACCACTCACCCGATCCTGGAGAGTCAGGGAGGAAAGGAGATACTGCGCTATTCATACAACAATGTAATCAGAGTGGAGGACGGCTTTCTTCCCTCATTCTTGGAGCGAGGGATGTCGTTCTTCGAGGAAAATCACGAGGCGATCAGCATCGAGCGCAACGGGCTGCTTGTGTGGGATAACTGGAGAATGCTCCACTCGCGGAATTCCTTTAAGGACCGCGGACGCCACCTCAGACGAGTGCTGATCAGCTCATGACCAGCCGATACCACAAGACAATCGGGATCATCGGCGGGCTCGGACCCCTCGCAAGCGCGAACTTTTATCGCTGCCTGGTGGAGGAGACACGGGCAGGAAAAGACCAGGAACATCCGCGCGTCGTCTTCATCTCGGATCCTGCCATCCCGAGTCGCCTGGACTTCCTTGAAGGACGCGGTGATTCTCCCGTTCCAGCGTTGCGTAACGTGGCTAAGCAACTGGTCGAAAACGGGGCAGACTTGATCGTCCTGCCGTCGGTGACCACTCACGCCTTCTACGAAGAAATCGTCGAGAGTGTCCCGGTTCCCGTCGTGAACCTCCTCGAGGCGATCACCACTTCCTGCAAAAAGGAGGAAGTCAAAAGAGTTGCTATCGCCCTGACATCCCCTGCACGAAACACTGGGCTTCTGAGCAGGTATCTAAACGATTCAGGCATTCAGGTTCTCCTTCCCGAAGATTCCGAACAGGACGAAGTCCAGGCCATTGTCAATGGGATCAAGAAAGGACAAGGAGTTGAACATCTCGCCGAAAGACTTTCCCAGGTCATCTCGGCGGGATGGACAGAATCGGCCGACACGGTCCTCATAGGATGCACGGACATCTCTCCGCTGGCTCCCTATCTGGGAAACGCCCGCATCAAAGATGTCGCACAGGTGTTGGCGACAGCGGTCCTCGGCGCTGCGGAAATGAATAGCTAGCCTACGGTCAGCACCATGGAGAACGGCCCGTCGGCGGGTCCGGTGTCCACTGCTCGGTCCCGCTGACGAGTTCCAGTTAAAACCAGCCGCAGACCATACCGTCAGGTGTTTCCGAGAGGCATGACCCTGGAAGACAGATGAGCCCTGAAAAAATTGCTTTACTTCTGAGTGTGGCAGCGATAGCCGGCTGGATCGATGCGGTTGTAGGTGGTGGGGGGCTCCTGCAGGTGCCCGTTCTGCTTCTGATGATGCCGGGGATGCCGGTCGCGACGGCGCTCGGGACCAGCAAACTGGCGGCCATTGCCGGGACCTCGACGGCGGCGATCACCTATGCGCGCAGAACGCCGATCAACTACAGACTGGGAATACCTGCGGCCTGCTTCGCCTGTGTGGCGGCCGGATTAGGGGCTTACTTGGCCGGCATCATGCCGTCACAGCTCTTTCGTCCTGTCATCATCGCCATCCTGGTCGGCGTCGCAATCTTCCTGATGGTGCGCCCGACGTTCGGCATGGAACATCATGAATATGTTCTACAAAGGCGCCACTATCTGGTCGCCATATTCGTCGTCAGCGGCGGGATCGGCTTCTATGACGGTTTCATCGGGCCCGGTACGGGCACCTTCCTCATACTTTCCTTCGTAGCGCTTCTGGGTTTAGACCTCGTGCGAAGCTCGGCCCTCGCGAAGCTCGTCAACACGGGGACGAACATCAGCGCTATAACCATATTTGCACTGAACGACCACATCATGTGGTTGCTGGGGGCCGGAATGGCGGTCATGAACATAGCCGGCGCGTGGGTCGGCGCAGGCATGACTCTGAAGCGGGGTGCGAAATTCGCTCGCATGGTTCTTTTCTGCATAGTTCTCGGACTGGCGATACGCCTTGCGTTCGAATAGCGTCCCGACACTTCTTGCGACTCTGGGACACGGATGTGGGATCGGCGGCAGGCGTCCTCCTCGCTCGGCCGTTGCTGTGACCGGGCGGCGCCCGTCTCCCCCATGTCGTTTCCCGGCTCGTTCGCAGGACTGCGATATGTTTGTAAAATTTTTCGCCCGCTGCGCCCCCTCGGGCAGCGCCGTGTCGCCGTCCCGCCCGTGAAAGAACTCCGCAGGCTCCACGTTTACCGCGGGCCTGGGGAGATCTCTTCGCACATAACCTCGTCATGAGCTTCTCCTTCGCCTTGAGGTGCACCGTCCGGCCGGTCCCCGCCGCAAGGAGAATCAAAAAGACGGCTCTGACAGTGCCTTGTCAGGTGGCTGGAGCGATCGCCGACGACAGGGTGAGGATCGGCTTTCTCATACAGACCGAGCCCTCTGCAACAACACTGCGGTGACATGCTCGGGGCCCGTGGGGCGAAGGGCCGGCGAGGGGACATGTCGACGAATATCGCCGCCGAGAACAACACCTCGTAACACTCAAATGAGGTCATGAGAACACCATCGGCCCGGAATCGATTCCCATCGGGCGGTCCACGTATCTGGGCCGCCCGACCCACCGGTTCCGCCGTCACCCATGGCGCAGTCGGTCCTCGACGTCTTCGACAATCCTTTAGCCCTGACGCCGAAAGCATCTCCGGAGGACGGGCATCCGCAAAACAGCGGTACCACTCACTCCGAAGCGATAAACGAGCTCACGGTACACCACGATGCGAGTGCCGGCGCGTATCTTCTCGATTTACCGCACCAAAACCCTACAAAATCATATGAACTGCTACCATATGTTATGAGTACAGATCGTAGCGCTATCGCCTCACTGCGAGTACCGTTACTGTCGAACGGCACCTTTTTGGCCGCACTCGGCGTCTTGAGCTTCTCCTTCAGTTTCCCGGGAACCATGTGGGCGCTCGACGGATTCGGCCCCTGGAGCGCCACCGGATTCCGCGGCGTCCTGGCCGCCCTTATTGCGCTTTCAGTACTGCTCGTAAAACAGACGCCGCTCCCGACCCGCGCCGACCTGCCTGCGCTCGCCATTGTCGCGGCCGGATGCGCCATCGGATTTCCACTGCTCACGACGCTCGCCTTGCAGACATCATCCACGGCGCATTCGGCGGTCGTCATCGGAGCACTGCCGATGGCCACGGCGACGATCTCTGCGATTCTCACACGGCGCCATTTCTCAAAGATGTTCTGGGCCGCGGCCGGGACCGGTGCGGTTACCGTCATCGTGTTCACTCTTTCACAGAACCACGGACAGCCGACGGTCGCGGACCTCTACCTCTTCGGTGCCCTACTCGTCTGCGCAGCCGGTTATGCCGAAGGCGGACGGCTCTCGGCGCACATGCCCGGCTGGCGTGTCATCGCCTGGGGCGTTGTGCTCGCCGCACCAGTCAATCTCATTGTGTCCGTACTGGCACTGCCACAGGAGCCGGTGCACTTTACGGCGAAGGCCCTCGTCGGATTGACATACATCGCTGCTATCTCGCAGTTCGGGGCGTTCGTCCTCTGGTATCAGGGTATGGGCCTCATCGGTGTGGCGAAAGCGAGCCAGCTGCAGCTCGCTCAGCCGCTGTTCACGCTTGTGTGGGCCGTGCTCCTGCTCGGCGAGCGGTTCAGTCCCGCCGTTCCTTTCACCACCGTCGTCGTGCTCGCATGCATCGTCGTCACACAGCGGGCCAGACTTCCATGATCATAGATGCTCCGGGGGGAAGGCCTCGAGGCCCTCAAGCTTCGAAGGCCACGCCCACTCGCGATCCTTCCCATGCAGTGCGGTCACGGCATCACCCGCCGGGGCGTCAAGTCCGGCCGCAGACTCGGCCGTCATCGCTGAGTCGTCGAACGAACCGTCTGCCGACTGTCCGGCTGCCGCCACATACACCGCCGCTACGAACACCGGGCGGAGCACTTCATCCTTCGTCGCCATCGCCGCCCCTCGGTTGCGTCCACGGACGTGGTGTATGAGTTTCCCCAGCTAGATGGCGTGGCGTCCGGAAACGAGGACGGCCATCGCGTGATCTGTGAGTATGAGAGCGGCTCTTCTAGAGGGGAGCGACAGGATCGGTGCAGGTGCCCGGGATTGACTCACACGTGATCTGGCCGCTGTGGCGTGCTATGCGAAGGACCTGTCGTCTCGGACACCGGCATCGGCCTGTGTCACTGTCTGGCCTGGTCAGAAGCCTGTCCGTGCCTGCCGAGGGCACGTGATCCATCACAAATGTGCCGCTGTCCGCCGCCGCACCGACGTGGTCGGGATCTTCCCGGATCGAGCGGCGATCGTCCGGCTTGTCGGTGCGGTTCTGGCCGAGCAGACCGACGAGTGGACCGAGGCCCGCCGCTACATGGGGCTGGATATCCTGGCCAAGTACCGGATGCGCGTCCTCGTCGGCGACATACCGCAGCACAACCCACTACCGTCGGGGCGGGCGGCGTGCGCCAGGCAGAGCCGCTCTTCGGCGAGCTGGGTGGACGGTGGCCTCGGCCCCGGGAGGAAGGTCGAGCAGGAGGACGTGCGCGGCGAGCACGGTCTCACCGTGGGCGGTGAAGATTTCCTCGCTGTCGCGTTAACGACTCTGGACGCTAGTCCGCGGTTTGCAGCCTTCCGAGGTTGAGCACCCATGCGGGTTTGGCGGCCTGCTGTACGGCACCGCCGGGCGTGCCGTCGTCGGGCGGGTCGATGACTCCTGTGACGTAGCCGGTGAGCAGGCCGGCCTCGGCCAGCAGGCCCGCGACATGCGAGTTGGCCGCCCGGTAGTAGATCCTGGTGCCATCGCGGCGCGTGCTGACCAGCCCGGCCGCCCGTAGCCTGGCCAGGTGCTGGGACACCGCGGCGACATGGGCGCCGACCTTCTCGGCCAGCTCGCTGACTCCGTGTTCGCGGCTGGAGACGGCGTTGAGGATCTGGAACCTGGTGGGATCGGCGATCGCCTTCAACACGTCCACGATCGCGTCCACCGACACGATCGACGAATTCGAAGGAACTTGCGCAATCATGCAAAAATTCTAGACGGCAGCCACCGCCTTCACCACCGCCAGGTGGTCGTTCGTCTCCTGCGCGTCGTGGG
The DNA here is from genome assembly GCF_040683035.1 of Streptosporangium sp. NPDC051022. Classification (NCBI taxonomy): domain Bacteria; kingdom Bacillati; phylum Actinomycetota; class Actinomycetes; order Streptosporangiales; family Streptosporangiaceae; genus Streptosporangium; species Streptosporangium sp. NPDC051022. The sequence goes on from NZ_JBFBCF010000009.1 coordinate 192,473, forward strand.
CACGCAGGGCGATGTGGCCGTCGGGGCGGATGAGGACGAAGTCGCCCGGGCGGGCACGGTAGGGCCTGTGCGCCTCGGCGCCGGTACGACGACGCGGCCGAGTGACATGCGCGTCCGACGCCTCGGCTTCGGTGGTGTTCACGTGGACGGCTCTACACGGCGGGGTCGAGACGGTACTCCTCGTGCACCGCATCGTAGGAGTACAGCTCGGCGTAGCGCCCCCAGCCGGTGGCGGTCTCCAGTTGCCGCGCGACCTGTTCGCCGGTGTAGTGGTGGGCCAGAACGTCGCGGAAGAACCCGGCCTGCAACCCCCCGTCGACACTGTTCCTCAGACTGGTGACGATCAGATGGATCAGCGGGAGGTCCCGTACAGCCGTGGCGAATATCTGCTTGGATTCCCGCACATCGGCCGCGGAGAAGGTCAACCCGGTGTCGGTGAGCGTGACCTTCCCTCCGTCGACCGTGGCGAAGCCGAGCAGTTCCAGGGCGTCCACCAGGGGCAGCAGGTCGTCGACCTCCAGTCCGAGTTCGTCACTGAGGTCGGCCAGGTCCAGATGGCCGTCGTGCCGCCGGAGGATTTCCGCGAGCCCTGACAGCCCGTCCACCGAAGCCGCGGGGAGCGGCGTGTTGGCGGGGGTGCGTCTGGCGGGTGATCGCAGGCCGTGGGGAGGGAGCGGGGCGCCTTGCTCACGGCCGGTCATCGTGCGGTAGACGGCGTCGATCAGCTTGGTGAAGTCGGCGGCGTCGCGGTCCCGGGGTCTGGGCAGCGGGATGTCGTAGGTGGCGCGGATGGTGCCGTACGGCCGGGCGCCGAGCACGATGACGCGGTCGGCCAGCAGGACGGCCTCCTCGATGTTGTGCGTGACCACCACGATCGCCTTGGTGGGGAACTCACCGGACTCCCACAGCTCCAGCAGCTCACCGCGGAGGTTCTCGGCGGTCAGCACGTCCAGCGCGGAGAACGGCTCGTCCATCAGCAGCACGTCCGGCTCGACCACCAGCGCGCGGGCGAAGCCGACACGTTGCCGCATGCCGCCCGACAGCTCCTTGGGGTAGGCGGACTCGAACCCGTCCAGGCCGATCAGGTCGATGGCCGTGAGCGCCGCCTCCCTGCGTGCCGCCGGTGCGACGCCGCGCGCCTCCAGTCCGACCTCCACGTTCTGCTGGACCGTCAGCCAGGGCAGCAGGGCGAACGTCTGGAACACCATCGCGGTGCCGGGGTTGGCGCCTCTGAGCGGGGCGCCCCGGTAGCTGACCGTGCCCGAGCTGGGCGGGATGAGTCCGGCCAGGCAGCGCAGCAGCGTCGACTTGCCCGAACCGCTCTTGCCGAGGAGAGCGACGATCTCCCCCTCGTGCACCGAGAGGTCGATCCCGGCCAGGACCGGCAGCTCACCGTCCGCGCCGGCGTAGCTCTTGGTCAGTCCGGTGACCGTCAGCAGTTCGGTCGTCATGGATCTCCCCTCTCACAGCGCGTAGCGGGTCTCGGCGAGCTTGTACAGGCGGCGCCAGAACAGGCGGTTGAGCCCCACCACGTACAGGCTCATCACCGTCACCCCGGCGATCAGGTGCGGATAGTCGCCGGTCTGGGTGGCCTGCGCGATGTAGGCGCCCAGCCCGGTGGCGGTCAGCGTGGTGCCGCCGAAGGTGACCACCTCGGACACGATCGAGGCGTTCCAGGCGCCGCCCGAGGCGGTGATGCCGCCCGTGATGTAGGCGGGGAAGATGCCGGGGATGATGAGGTGCTTCCAGCGTTGCCGGCCGTACACGCCCAGGTTGTCCATCGCCTCGCGCAGGTCGGTGGGGATGGCCATCGCCCCGGCGATCGCGTTGAACAGGATGTACCACTGCGCGCCCAGCGCCATCAGCAGGATGCCACCGAGGTCGATCGACACGCCGGTCTTCAAAAACAGCCAGGTCGCCAGCGGAAACAGGAAGTTGGCCGGGAAGCCGGCCAGCACCTGCACCGTCGGCTGGGCGATGCGAGTCAGCCGCGGCGAAAGTCCGATCTTCACCCCGATCGGCACCCACACCAGCGTGGCCAGCACGACCAGCACCACCACCCTTGCCAGGGTCGCCAGGCCGAGCAGGATCGGCTCGACGAACACCGAAAGTCCTGCTTGCCGTCCGGCCAGGTAACCGGCCAGGCTGACCAGCCCCCAGGCGATCAGAGCGATGACGACCAGCGCGAACACCACATCTCCCGTGCGCCGCCGCCGCGTGTCGATCTGCAGCGGCCGGTCGTCCATGCCGAAGACGCGGCCGAGGCGTCCTGCCAGATCCCGTACCGGGACCAGCGTCCGGCCGAGCAGGCGAGGCCATCGGGACCGGCGCAGGAAGTCCAGTACCAGCGAGTGCTGGGTCTGGGCCGCCTCGGACTGCTCCACCTTGAAGCGCTCGGCCCAGGCCACCAGCGGGCGCCAGAAGAGAAAGTTGACCCCGATCACCATGATCGCCATGGTGAGGACGGCCCATGCCATGTCGCCCAGATTGCCCGCGGCGATCGCGGCCCCGGCGTAGGAACCGACACCCGGCAGGGTGTACTCGCGGTTGGAGACGCTGATCAGCTCGGAGGCCACGAGGAAGAACCAGCCACCGCCGAAGCTCATCATCCCGTTCCACACCAGCGGGATCGCTCCCGACGGCAGCTCCACCTTCCAGAACCGCATCCACCGGGTGAAGCCCACGCTGCGGGAAAGCTCGACCAGCTCGCGTGGCGTGGTGATCAGCGAGTGGTAGAACGCGAACGTCATGTTCCACGCCTGAGAGGTGAAGATCGCGAAGACCGCCGCGCACTCCAGGCCGAAGAGCGACCCCGGGAACAGCCCGACGAACCCGGTGACGGCCACCGCGAGAAAGGCCGGCACCGGTACCGACTGCAGGATGTCCAGCGCCGGGATCAGCACCCGTTCGGCCCGGCGCGAGTGCGCGGCCGCGTACGCCCACACCAGCGTGAACACCAGCGATAGGGCGAGCGCCGCATACATCCGCAACAGCGACCGCACCGCGTAGTAGGGCAGCTTGGCCGGATCGGTGCCGATCGTGGAGACCTCGGCCGGGGTGAACGACACCGTGGTACCGCGTCCGACTCTGATCACCACGTACAGCACCGCCAGCAGGGCGGCGGCCACGACGGCGTCCACCCAGGAGAACCCGGCCGGTCGGCCGGCCATCCGGGCGGGCAGCGACGCCCGGCCGGCCGGAGGACGTGGGACGCCGCCCATGCCACGGCCCCTTCCGTGCGAGGTGAGGATCGGCTAGATCGCTGCCTCGTCACGGCGAGGCAGCCGGGGACTATGCGGTCCGGTATCCACGGCTGCCTCCTTTCGCTGTTCCCGCCCGAGCTTCGCACATAGTTGCGCAAATCCGCAAATAGATGTACGGCTTGTTTACTTATTGCGCGAATACGCAAATAGAGTTACCGTCCTCCGTGGCACCCAAGCGCCCACAGGAGAGGAGGCGAGTCATGGACGGCGGCAGTAGTCCGGGCCTCAGTCAGCCGATCTCGCCTCCCGCGGCCAGGTCCTAGCACCCGACCGGGTCTGGCGAGATCACCTTTCCGTTAAGGGGTTTCGCCATGTTCATTCCACGTTTTCCCCGTCCCGAGCACGCTCTGTCGCTGCGCGTCCTGCGCGACGAGCCGACCACCTGGCAGCTCGACCGCAGCCTCACCAGGCCGGTGGACGCACCGCGCCGCCCGTCCCTGTGGCGCCGGATCTTCGGCTGAGCCGCACCTCCGCGAACAGAAGGAAACATCATGACCGAAAGCACGCGTGAACTGGAGCGGCCCCGTCCGGGGCCGCTCCGCGGCCGCCACTACCGGAGGATGAACGCTCTAGGCCAGGCCACCGCCCGCATCGGCGCCGAGCTGGTCGAGCTGGCGGCCGAGCGGCCCAAGCAGGTGCTGCACCTGATCGGCTCGCACCGCGACGGGCTGACCGAACGCGAGGCCACGGCACGGCTGGAGCGCCACGGCCCCAACGTCGTCGACCACGACAGGCCGCCCCACTGGGCCGTCCAGCTGGCCGCGACCTTCAAGAACCCGTTCATCATCGTCCTGGCCTGCCTGGACCTGGTGTTCTTCCTGACCGACGACGTCAAGGGCGTCATCACGCTGACCACGATGGTGCTGGTCAGCGCGTTCCTGAGGTTCTGGCAGGAATACCGCTCCACCAGGGCCGCCGAGGCGCTCAAGGCACTCGTCACCACCACCGCCACCGTACTGCGCCGCCCCAGCACCGGCGGCGGCCCGGTCGAGCGCGAGCTGCCGATCGAGCGACTCGTCCCCGGCGACGTGGTGCGGCTGGCCGCGGGCGACATGATCCCGGCGGACTGCCGCCTTCTCACCTCCAAGGACCTCTACGTGTCCCAGGCGGTGCTGTCAGGCGAATCACTGCCCGTGGAGAAGTACGACCTCCTCGGAACGGTCGCGGAGAAGGACGCCCGTACCCGGGCCGCCACCCCCAACCCGCTGGAGGCCGGACAGCTGTGTCTGATGGGCACCTCGGTGGTCTCCGGCGCCGCGACCGCGGTGGTACTGGCCACCGGCGCGGGCACCTACTTCGGCTCGATGGCCAAGGGCCTGGCAGGGACCCGTCCGGAGACCGGCTTCGACCGCGGGGTCCGCTCGGTCAGCTGGGTGCTGATCCGTTTCATGCTGGTCATGGTGCCGATCGTGCTGGTTGTCAACGGGCTGACCAAAGGCGACTGGTTCGAGGCGTTCCTGTTCGCGATCTCGGTCGCGGTCGGCCTCACCCCGGAGATGCTGCCGGTGATCGTCACTGCCAACCTGGCCCGCGGCGCGGTCGCCATGTCCAAGCGCAAGGTGATCGTCAAACGGCTCAACGCCATCCAGAACCTCGGCGCCATGGACGTGCTCTGCACCGACAAGACCGGCACGCTCACGGTCGACCGCATCGTGCTCGAACGCCACCTCGGCCCCCTCGGCCAGGACGACCCCGAGGTGCTGGAGCACGCCTACCTCAACAGCTCCTTCCAGACCGGGCTCAAGAACCTCCTCGACAGGGCGATCATCGACCACGTCGAGGAAGGCGACCGGCTCCTGGCCTCGGCCAGGTTCGTCAAGATCGATGAGATCCCGTTCGACTTCACCCGCCGCCGCATGTCCGTCATCCTGCGACGCGAGTCTGACAGGCACCTCGTCATCACCAAGGGGGCGGTTGAGGAGGTGCTGGGGATCTGCTCCGCCGTACGCGAGAACGGCCTCGACGTCCCGCTGACCGCCCAGCTGCGCGAACAGGTGCTCGATACGGTGGAGGAGCAGAACCGCGAGGGGCTGCGCGTGCTCGCCGTCGCCGCCAAGCACGTGCCGCCCGGCGAGCACGCGTACGGCGTGGCCGACGAGAGCGAGCTGACCCTCATCGGGTTCGTCGCCTTCCTCGACCCGCCCAAGGCCGGCGCGGCCGAGGCCGTCTCCGCGCTGGCGGCCAACGGAGTCGCCGTCAAGGTGCTCACCGGCGACAACGACCTGGTGGCCGCCAAGGTCTGCCGCGAGGTCGGGCTGGACGCGGGCCGGATCGTGCTCGGCGAGAGCGTCGACGGGCTCGACGAGCCCCAACTGCGCGAGCTGGCCGAGCACACCACCGTGTTCGCCAAGGTCAACCCCATGCAGAAGGCGCGCATCATCCGCGCCCTGCAGACCGCTGACCACACCGTCGGCTTCCTCGGCGACGGCATCAACGACGCCGCCGCCCTGCGCGACGCCGACGTCGGCATCTCCGTCGACACCGCGGTGGACATCGCCAAGGAGTCGGCCGACATCATCCTGCTGGAGAAGGACCTCACCGTCCTGGAGCAGGGTGTCATCGAGGGGCGGCGGACCTTCGGCAACATCATGAAGTACATCAAGATGACCGCCAGCTCCAACTTCGGCAACGTCTTCTCCGTGCTGGTCGCCTCGGCCTTCCTGCCGTTCCTGCCGATGCTCGCCGTACACCTGCTCGTGCAGAACCTCTGCTACGACTTCTCCCAGCTGTCCATCCCGTGGGACCGGATGGACAAGGAGTACCTCCGCAAGCCGCGCAAGTGGGCAGCCGGGGACCTGAGCCGCTTCATGCTGTGCATCGGACCGATCAGCTCCATCTTCGACATCACCACCTTCGGGGTGATGTGGTGGGTGTTCTCCGCCAACACCGTGGGAGAGCAGACCCTGTTCCAGTCCGGCTGGTTCATCGAGGGACTGCTCTCGCAGACCCTCATCGTGCACATGATCCGCACCCGCAAGATCCCCTTCATCCAGTCGCGGGCGGCCACCCCCGTGCTCCTGCTCACCGGCCTGATCATGGCGATCGGCGTCTACCTGCCGTTCTCGCCGCTCGCCGGAACCCTGCAGATGCAGCCGCTCCCGCCGGCCTACTTCCCAGTCCTCATCGTCACCCTGCTGACGTACTGCGTGCTCACCCAGTTCATCAAGACCCGCTACATCCGCCGCTTCGGCGCCTGGTTGTGACCGGGGACCTTCGGCCCCGCAAGAGGCGTTTCAAGTTCCGCGTGATCTGTGAGTACAGGAATGATCGACAACGCAGCGGGCGGGCCGGGCACCGGCCCGGCCCGGCCCGGACACGGTCACGCCGGGCGGCAGAGGCAGCAGTGGTCGAAGCTGAACGGTTCCGCCGAGGCCCGGGCCCAGATGGCGCCGCTGGCGTCGTTGTGACCGGGGTTGACGAGCCGGGCGACCACGAGGGCGGTCACGGAGGCCGCACCGGCGCGGTACAGGGCCGAGGCGGCGCTCTGCACGTGGGCACCGGTGACGAAGATGTCGTCCAGCAGCAGAACGGTTTCGCCGTCGAGGCGGCCCATCGCCGTGAAGGCGTACTCGTTCGACTCCCGGGGGCCCACCACCGCCGCGCCCGCGTCGGTCCGCAGAACAGGCCTGTGGAGATCTCTCAGGGCGCCGATCATCCCGACGACTCCGGGCATGGGGTGGAAGGCGGGGAGCGGCCCGTCCGAGCGCGTGCTGGGGACCGTGGTCACCAGGGTGAACTCTCCCCGGGCCACCCGTCTCAGGCACGGGGCGTGGGCGGCGTGGAACCGGGAGATCGTGGCGGCCAGGAACACCGTCCGATCCGGGACGCCCGGCCGCGAAGACCGGCTGCCGGAGCGGGACACGATGTCGTACAACTGATCGTCCCGCTTCGCGCACAGGGAGATGGGGACGACATGCCGGGTGGGACGGCGGACCTTGTTCATGGTGGCACGGCAACTGTCACAGTCGGCGTACGATCCGTTCGGCCCCGAGTGGCAGATCCGGCAGACTCCGCGCCGCGCCGCTGGAACATTCCGATAGAGATTGATGAACCGCTCGGTCACCTCGCGGGCGGCATCACCACCCATGGTCAGAACAGCTTCACGTTTAGCGTCACGTCTACCAGATTCACCATCTGGGCCAGCAGGTCGTCAATATCCCGCACGACAGTGACTCCTCCCCGATAGGCCGCGCGCCGTACCCACGGCTGCTCCCGATGGAGCCGGTGGGTCACGAACAGGTGCCTGCCCTGGGCCAGCGCGAGGCGCGCCTGAGAGGCGGGACCGCTGCCCTCCTCCCCGCCCACGAGGTAGACGGCCGCCGCCAGACCGCTGATCACGATCCGGGAGAGGGCGACGGCCGCCTCCGTCGCCGGAGCCGACGGCCAGAACGGCGAGACCAGTGCGCCGCCGCGGGCTATCTCCGCGGCCACAGTGGCGTTCTCCCCGGGGGTGATCGGCGCGGTGACGCCGTGCGCCAGGGGCGCGATCGTACGGCCGCCCGCCGCCAGAGCCGCGCCGTGAACGGCCGAGTCGACGCCTGAGCACAGACCGGCCACCGGCGTGAAGCCCGCCTCCGCCAGGGCCGTGATGTCGTGCTTGAGCAGGCCGGCGGCCGGCCCGCCGGAGCGGTCGTCGCCGATGACCGCGACGGACCGGTGGTCCTCATCGGTGAGCCGGCCCCGGATCCAGAGAAAGGGAGGGAGGTTGTGGACGAAGTCCAGGTTGCCGGGATACTCCTCGTCCAGGACGGTGATCAGGTGGGCGCCGTCCGCCCGGGTGGCGGCGATGAGGTCCTCGGCGTGCGCGAGGTCGTCACGCCGGAGCCGGGAGACGATCTCGGCGGCGTGGGCCCGGTCGTCTCCGCTCAGGCCGGTGAGGTCTCCGTCCACCAGCCGCAGGGCGCCGCGAGCGGTCTGGATGACGCGGGCCGTGTGGTGCCACGGCCCGGCGGTGACCCTGGTCAGCGCGAGAACCGCGGCCTGTTCTGTGACCTTGGACATCTACGCCACCTTCTCGAACACGGATTCGACGCGAACATATGCCCGCCGGGCGGTGGCCGTCCAGCGCGGGCATGGGAACGAGCCTGCCGGGAAAGGCTGATCCATCGCTCGGTTTCGACCAAGCCGGTTGGTCTCCCGCGCGATCGGCTCATGCTCTCCGGACGGGCGCGAGATCGGCGGCTCGCCGTACCGCCTTCCCGGAGCCCGGGGTCCGGGGCCTGGGGCCCGGGGCCGGAGTCCGGAGCCCGGAGTGGGCGGGCTCTGTTCGTCGTCGGGTCTCCACCGTCGTTCACAGGTCCGCGGTGGAGCGAATGCCATGAGATGTCCGGCCGGATTTCGGGCCGGCCTCCCGGATTCCCCCGTCAGGGGTGAGGAGTGGCCCCGGGCCCGGCGTTCCGGTCCCCCGGTCCGGGCGCCGTCCGCTCCCCCAGGATGGCCCTGCCGACACGCACCATGGTGGCCCCCTCCTCGACGGCGGCCTCGAAGTCGTTGGACATGCCCATCGACAGCTCACGCCAGTCGCAGTCCGGCACGTGTTCGCGCAGCGCGTCCCTGATGCGGGCGAGCGCCTGGAAGCAGGGGCGAGCCTGCTCGGGGTCGTCCACCAGGGGGGCGACCGTCATGAGACCGCACGGCACCAGGTGGGGCAGCGCGGCGATCTCGCGGACGGCGTCGAGGAACCGTTCCCACCTCTCCCCGTCGTCGGGGCCGCGAAGGTCGAAACCGGACTTGCTCGCCTCGCCGGCGACGTTGACCTGGAGCAGGACCCGCATCGGGACCCGCCCCGGGTCGTCGGCGACGACCCGGTCGAGACGCTGGGCGAGTTTCAGGGTGTCGACGGAGTGAACGACGTCGAACAGCCGCACCGCCTGGGCCGCCTTGTTGGACTGCAGAGAGCCGATGAGATGCCAGCGCCAGGGGGCACGGCCGAGTTCGTCGATCTTGGCGGCGGCCTCCTGGATCCGGTTCTCGCCGAGATCGGTCACGCCGGTGCCGTGCAGGCGGGCGACGGTGGCGGCCGGATGGGTCTTGGTGACCGCGATGACGGTCACCTCGTCGCCGCTCCGGCCGGATTTCTCGGCCGCGACGGTCACCCTGTCCCGGATCGCGGCCAGTCTGGCAAGCAGTTCGTCGGAGTTCATCGGTCGCTCCCATGGTTGAGGTGGCCGACGGGCTCGCGGGCGGCCTGGCGCATCGACCGCCGGATGCCGATCAGGACGCCGACGATGACGACGGCGATGCCCACGACCTCGACGGGCGGCGGCAGACGGCGTTCGGCGAGGAAGACGTAGGAGAGCCCGGAGATCGTCTCGAAGACGATGAGCTGTCCGGAGACCGAGACCGGCAGCTGGTGGGAGGCCCTGTTCCACAGCAGGGTGCCGCCCCAGGAGACCAGGACGCCCAGGACGAGGCTGCCCGCTATCAGCCATGCCACCGAGTCCCCCGCTCCGCCGGCGCCCGGGGCGGGGGAGGCGGAGGAGCCGAGCAGCAGGAGGGGGCTGGCCAGCAGCGCCATGACGAGGGTCACCACGCCGATGAGGGTCGACCACCGCCCCGAGGACATGTCGGGATGGGTCTTGAGGAAGGCGGCGTTGGCGACGCCGTACCAGGTCCACATCAGCAGGGCGAGGAGCGCGCAGCCGCTGCCGGCGAGCTGGGCGGCCAGTGGCCGGTCTCCGGTGCCCGACCAGCCGGCCTCGGTGAGGTTGACGATCACGAGCCCGGTGGCGATGAGGGCGACGGGGAGGGCGAGGCGACCGAACGGGAACTCCCTCTGACGCCAGTTGCCGTAGAGGGCGACGGTGACCGGCAGGGTGCCGATGATCACGGCGACGACGGGGGCTCCGACGAGCGCGACGCCCTGGACGAGGAAGAAGTAGTAGCCGACGTTGCCGGTGAAGGCGAACAGGGCGGCCATGAGCCAGACGTCTCTTCCGAGACCGCGGAGCCGGGTCCTGGTGACCGCGAGGATCAGCAGCGACACGATGCCGTAGCTGACATATCTGCCGAGCGTGATGACCACGGGGTCGAAGGCGCTGAGGAGGACGGGGACCAGGAACGCGAGGCCCCAGATGAGGTTGGCGGTGATCCCCGTCGCGACAGCGGCCGTGGTGCCGGCGAGCGGGGACCTACCGGGAACTGCCATCGGGTTTCATCTCTCCATCGCCGAAGGTGGGCAGCGGTTGTCTGTTCGGGACTTCCGGGAAGACGGACGGGATCACGAAACTACATTGATCGGCCTCTGGTCCGTGGCCACCGTGCCGGAGTCGGCCAGCGCCTCGCGCAGACGCCGCTCCAGCGCGAACATGTGGCGGTGGGTGACGGCGTCGTAGACGGTGGGCACCTTCGGGTCCACCTTCGCCATGGCCGCCTCCACCCGGTCCTCCGTCACGCCCGCGGGGTCGATCGTGTCACCGGCGACCACGAATCCCCACGGCACGCCGTAGGAGGGCACCGAGATCGTGTACGGCGCCGCGTACCGGAAGACCGATCTCAGGGTCCGCAGGGTGCCGGCGAAGAAGTCCGGGGCGAGGAAGTGCGCGGGTCCCGCCTGCGTCGCGAAGAGTCCTCCGGGGCGCAGGACACGCTTTACCTCGGCGTAGAACTCCGTCGTGAAGAGCCGTTCGGTGGCCGATCCCTCCGTGGCGTCGGGAAGGTCGGCGATCACCAGGTCGAAGTGGTCGCCGACCTCGCGGACGAGGGCGCGGGGGTCCCCGAACACCACGCGGCACCGGGGGTCGCGGTCGGCCTCCCGGTGCATGTGGGGAAGCATCGACCTGGTCATCTCGTACAGCTCGCCGTCGACGTCGAGCTGGACCACCTGCCGGAGGCCGGGCAGGGCGCACAGGCGGTGGAGGACGCCGCCGTTCGCGCCTCCGAAGACCAGCACGCGCTCCACCCGGTCGCTCATCGCGTAGGCGGGGTACAGCAGCGCCTCGTGATAATGGGCCTCGTCCGCCGCGGTCGACTGGACCCGGCCGTCGAGCAGGAGAGCGGGGCCGTAGGTCCCGAGCTCGACGATCGCGAACTCCTGAACCCGGGTACGGCCGGCACGGTGAACGGCCACGACGTCGTGGACGTGCCGCTCGTACGCGGTGATGGGTTCGACAACCTGTCCGGCCGACATGGGATCCCCTGTGTTCCGAAGGTGTGCTGAAGTGTGCTGAAGTGTGCTGAAGGTGTTCGGGAGTCAGCGGGCGACGGCGACGACGAGCGCGTAGCCGAGCTTTCCCGCCTTGGTGACGGCGTTCTCGTAGTCGGCCAGCCGCGTGCTCGTCTCGAAGTACTCCTCCGAGGTCAGGGCGACGATCTGGTCGCGGAGCCGGTGGCGTACGGTGACCGACCTGTCCTGCCAGTCGCGGAAGGTCTCGGTCAGGTCGAGACACTCCGTCACCGCGAAGCCCGCCTCGGTGAGGAGTTCGCTGTATTCGCTGGTCGAGTAGACGCTCGGGCAGGCCCACGCCGTGGTCAGCGAGTGCCACTCCCCCTCGTCCAGCTCTCCCATGCGGATCCGTTCGAGGAAGGCGAGCGTGCCGCCGGGCCGGAGGAGCTCACCGCAGCGGGCGAAGAGCCTGGCGGCGTCGAAGTGGCAGAACGCGCCGGTCCCGTAGGCTCCGTCGAAGGGACCGTCGAACTCCTGCTCGTAGACGTTTCCGTGCACGAGCCGGATCGCCTCCCGCTGCCCCGTCGCGGTGATCCGGTCTCTCGCCTTCTCCAGCGGGCTTCCCGCCACGTCGATGCCGGTGATCCGCCACCCGAACTCCCGGGCGAGGAAGCTCGCGACGGCGGCGGTGCCGCAGCCGATGTCGAGCACCGCCGAGCCCGCCGGGAGTTTCATGGCCGAGCCCATCAGCCGGAGTTCGGTCGCGCTGTTGTCGCTGAACTGGCCGACGTACTCGCCCTGCCCGTAGACCTCCGGGTAGATGAGGTCGTGGACGAGGTTGTTGCCCGGCATCTCCTCGTCATAGAGCTGGGCGACGGCGGTGAAATCCTCATCTTCGGCCTTCATGTCCGGGCACCCCCGTCGACGAGAAGCTGGATCGGCTGTTCGAGGTCGGCGTGGGCCACGGCCTCGCGCACGTCTTTCGGCACGTGGAACATGTGGTGGTGGGTGATCCCGTCGTAGAGGCGGAGCGTACCGGTCACCCGCTCCGCGAGATGACGGTCGATCTCGGCGGCCCCGATGCCCAGCGGGTCGAGCGGCAGGTTGGAGCCGATGACCGTCATCCAGACCGTTCCGTACGACTGCGGATGCGTGACGTAGCGGTAGGCGTGCGGGAAGACCTGCTCGACCACTGCGCCGATCCGCGCGGCCATCTCCGACGAGCGGGGGCCGACCGAGCCGCACCACGAGACGTAGAGGCCGCGTTCGCTGAGCCTGGACCGCATCAGGCCGATGCTCCGCGCCGAGAACACCTCGGCGGCCGGGCTGCCGGGCAGCGGCTCGCTCAGGTCGTTGACGATGAGATCGAACCGGCCGGGCTCGTCCGCGAGGTACTCCAGCACGTCCGCGATCCGGAGCCGGACCCGCGGGTCGGACCAGTGCTCGGTGCCGACGTGGGGCAGGTGGTCGCGGGCCACGTCGATGACCGAGGTGTCGATCTCCACCTGGACCACCTCGCCGACCCCGGGGTACCTCAGCAACTCGCGCACGACGCCGCCGGGACCCGCCCCGATGCACAGCGCGCGCCCGCAGGAGCCCCCCAGCAGGAGCATGGCCGGGTGGACCATGCTCTCGCTGTAGACGTACTCGTCCGCGGCGACGTGCTGGATCCGTCCGTCGAGGAAAAGGCCCCGGCCGTAGCTCTCGGTCTCAAGCACCTGGATGTGCTGGAAGGCGCTCCTGGTGGAGTAGACCTCCGCGACGATCCGGTGGCGGTGAGCCTCGCCCGGGGCGATCTCCTCGAACGTCCAGCGTCCGTCGGTCAACGGTCGTTCCCGATCAGCTGCTCGCGGGACCGGATGAGCGTGGGCTCGCCGTCCTTGCCGAGCAGCACCTCGCACGGCTCGGTCTGGCCGAGGAACTGCGTGATCATCGAGTAGCAGTAGCTTCCCGCCTGGTCGAAGACCAGGACGTCCCCGGGCTCCAGCGCGGGCAGGCGGATGCCCTTGGCCAGGAAGTCGCGGGAGTACGTCGTCGATCCCACGACGTCCACCGGCTTCTCAAGCACGGGTCCGTTCTTGCCCAGGACGTCCACGGTGTGGAATTCGTCGTAGAACATCGATCGCGGCAGCAGGGTCGCGCTGGCGTCGCAGCAGACCAGGAAACGGTCCGGCCTTTCCTTCACGTCGAGCACGGAGGTGCAGAAAACAGCGGTGTCCCCGAAGAGGGAGCGTCCGGGCTCGAGAATGAGCTTTATCGGGCGGCCGCGCTCTTTCGAATAAGCGTCGAAAATCTCGCTGATGCTCTGGTCGTACGCGGCGTAGTCGAAATCGATGGCCTCGTCGCCCCTGACCGGGAAGCCGCCTCCCAGGTCCACGTATTCGAGGTCCGAGAAGCAGTTCGAGAGTTCGAGGGTGCGCTTGACCCCCTGCATCATGGTCGACAGCGAGACAATGTTCGTACCAAGGTAGACATGCGTTCCGACAATGGTGATGTCGTGGTCCTTGGCCGTGGCCATGACCTTCTCGAATTCGCTTTCGAGGACGCCGATGCGGCTCTCGGCGCCGATAAAGACGTTGTCGAGCGAGTTCTCGTCGATGTTCAGCCGGATACCGCAGCGTCCTCCCGGGTTCACTTCGCCGAAAAGCCGCAGCTGGCCGATCGAGTCCAGGTTGACGGCCACCCCCTGCTCGACGATGAACTCCAGGTCCTCGCGCCGCACCCCCGTCGAGGTGTAGATGATCTCGCTCGGGCTGAATCCACAGTTCAGAGCCAGCTTCATGTGCTTCAGGGAGTTGACGAAGATGCCCAGGCCCCGCTGCCGGACCAGCTCGAGGAGCCGGGGGTTGTTGTTGGCCATGGAGGCGAAGTGAACCGCCTTCTCCCGGTATGCCAGCCCGGTGAATCGACTGACGTTCCTGTCGATCAGGTTCTCGTCGTACACATAGCACGGTGTGCCGAATTCGGAGGCAACGGAGAGCAGGCGGTCACGCATGAGAGTTCTCCCTCTGAAAACACGGATACCGGGATGGCGAAGGGGAGTAGCCGTAACTTGCCGGTGACTTTCCGGCCGGATCGGGGGACGGCGCGACCCTGCCGTGACTATTCGGCGGCTCGCGTAACTTGACCGTAACTATTACTAATCGAGCAAGAAGGGGGCGTCAAGGGCCTTCTTTCAGATTTCATATAACTCCGCGTCGGCGCAGGTCACGCGCCGCCGACCGGCGTTCCCCGGCGTGACCAGGCGTTCCGCGAAGTCCCCCTATCTCGCCTGTGAAGTTTTCCCGTCCTATCCGTGAAGTTCGCACATTCCATATGGGGCCGCACCCGCCGGGGCCTTCACGGACACCCTCCCTGATCAATGAATGGATAAATTCCTACTTGAAAGTAGGGAAATGCTCGCGGCGTGATCCGGACCGGTCGCCGCCGGAATTCAAAAAAGGACCGGGGGATTTACCTGTTTTCGGACACGGCCCCTCCGGGGCGGGCCGCTCCCGGCCTCCGCCCTCGGGCCCGTGGGATGAGTGAGGCACTCCAGGTTCGCCGGAGACCCCGGTGTGCCCCGGGTCGACCAGAGGCTCCGCGGCTCCCGGGGCGCCTCACTCGCACTGCGCGCGGAGGAGTCCGTCGGGACACGGATCAGCCCAGGTCGCCGGCGAACCCCACCTTCCTCACCGGACAACCACCGAGCGAACCACCCGAACCGCCTGGTTCTTCTGGCATCGACACGAGGGCGCGTTATGAAATAACTAACGGCATAACGCTCGATTCGCACACTAAGGTGATCTTGAGTGCGTGACCGTGGCATCACGGCAGGAGCAAGCGGAAGGCAGTGATCAAAGGTGTCAGACGCCCCCCAGGATCGGATCGCCGCAGTCGACCTGCAGACCAACCGGCCGCACTCGGCACGGGTCTACGACTACATCATGGGCGGCAAGGACAACTTCGCCGCCGACCGGGACACCGCGGCCAAGGTGCTGACCGACTGGCCCGGGCTACGTACCTCGATGCTGGCCAACCGGGCCTGCATGCACCGGATGGCCCGCCACCTCACCGGCCTGGGGGTGCGACAGTTCATCGATGTCGGCACCGGCATTCCCTCGTCGCCGAACCTGCACGAGGTGATCCAGGAGACCGTGCCCGACGCGCGCATCGTCTACGTCGACAACGACCCCATCGTGCTGGTGCACGCGCGCGCCCTGCTGACCGGCACGCCCCAGGGGCACATCGCCTACATCCAGGCCGACATGCGCACCCCCAAGGCACTCCTCGGCGACTCCACGCTCCACCAGGTGATCGACTTCTCCCAGCCTGTCGCACTCACCGTGATAGCGATGCTCCAGTTCGTGGAGGACGCCCAGGGAATGGTGGAGTCGCTCCTCGAACCACTCCCCTCGGGCAGCTACCTCGCCATCACCATCCCGACCGACGAGCTCGCCCCCGAGTCGGAGCGTCTCGCCCGCGAGTACACCAACCGGGGCATCCCCATGTACCTGCGCGGCCACGCCGAGGTGGAACGCCTGTTCACCGGCCTGGAACTGCTCGACCCGGGGATCGTCCCGATGCCCCGCTGGCGCCCCGACCCCGCCCCCGACTTCGACGAGCCCCTCCCGGACACCGCCACCAACATGTACGCCGCGGTGGGCCGTAAACCGTAGGGAGGCCGACGACGGCACCGGAACGACGGCCGGAAGGAACCTCGGCGCGAACCCGTCACGTGGTTAGGTCCGGTCCTGGCGGGCGCGCCGGCTCAAGGCGAGCCGAGACTCCACACGCGCACGGTCTCGTCCCTGCTCGCCGTGATCGCGACGGGCCGTCCGTCGAGATCGTCGAAGGCCACCGCCC
The DNA here is from genome assembly GCF_040683035.1 of Streptosporangium sp. NPDC051022. Taxonomy (NCBI): domain Bacteria; kingdom Bacillati; phylum Actinomycetota; class Actinomycetes; order Streptosporangiales; family Streptosporangiaceae; genus Streptosporangium; species Streptosporangium sp. NPDC051022. The sequence continues at coordinate 208,685 of NZ_JBFBCF010000009.1, forward strand.
AGAGGCGGTCGCCGTGCCCGGTCAGGGGGGAGCCGATCTGCTTACCGGTCCGTAGGTTCCACACCCGTGCGGTGCGGTCCTCGCCGCCGGTGATCGCGATCGGTACGTCGCCGATCCGTCCCAGCGCCACCGACCAGATCTCCCCGGTGTGTCCCCGCAGGACGGTGAGCTGCCTGCGCCCCCGTAGGTCCCACACCCGTGCGGTGCCGTCCTCGCCGCCGGTGACCGCGATCGGGACGCCGTCGAGTTGCCCGAGCGCGACCGAGCGGACCCAGCCCCTGTGCCCGCGCAGGGCGGGGCCGATCCGCTCTCCGGTGCGGAGGTTCCACACCCGGATCGTGCCGTCGTCGCCGGTGCTGACCACCACGGGCGCACCGTCGAGCTGCCCGAGCGCCACCGCCCACACCCCGCCCGTGTGCCCGGTGATGGGTGTGCCCCGCTGTTCGCCCGTTCGCAGATCCCACACGCGCACCGTCGCGTCGGTTCCGGCGCTGACCGCGATGGGCGCGCCGTCGAGCCGCCCGAACGCCACCGCCTTGACGTCGCCGTCGTGCCCGGTCATGGGAGTACCGCGTTGCGTCCCGGTGTTCAGGTCCCACACCCGCAGCGTGTCGTCGTCGGCGGCGCTGACCGCGATGGGCGTGCCGTCGAGCTGCCCGAACGCCACCGAACGGACCCATTCGGTGTGTCCCCGCAGGGCCTCACCGCGCTGCCGCCGGGTCCGCAGGTCCACCACGCGTACGGTCTCGTCGTCGGATCCGGTGACGATGACGGGTACCCCGTCGATCCGGCCGGTCGCCACGGAACGGACGTCGTTGTCGTGATCGGTTATGGGGGCGCCTACGACGGCCCCGAAGGGGAGCGGTGTCCTACTCTCCGCCGGGGTCCGGAGAGACGGGGTCGGAAGGGGCGAAGCCGGAAGGGGCGAAGTCAGGAGGGGCGAGGTCCGAAGATGTGACGGGGTACGGTCCGGCGGGGAGATCTCCGCGCTGGACCGGGATGAGGCGCCCCCTCCGGCCTTGCTCTGGGGCCAGACCCACACGAGCAGGACGACCGCCACCGCGGCGACCGCCACCGTGACGGTCACCAGCGCGCGGCGGGGGATCAGCCGGGCCCGCACCGGGCCCGCCGGAGCCACGGCGGTCGACTCCGGCAGGGGAGTCATGGCCGCCGGTCCCGCCGGGGACGCCGGGGATACCGGGAACGCCGGGGCCGTTGGGTACGCAGGTCCCGCCGCAGACACCGCAGACGCCGCAGACGCCGTGGGTGCCGTGGGTGCCGTGGGTGCCGGAGAGGGGGTGGCGGCCGGGCCGTCGCCCGTGAGGATGCGGACCAGGTCGGCGGCCGTCGGGCGGGCGGCCGGATCCTTGGCGAGGCATCTCGCCAGCAGCGGGCGAAGCCCTTCGGGGACGCCGGACAGGTCGGGATCGCGGTGGAGGATGGCGTGCAGCAGCGCGGGGACGGAGTCGCCGGGGAAGGCGAGGTGGCCGGTGGCCGCGTAGACCATCGTGCCGGCCCAGCTGAATATGTCGGCGGCCTGACCGACCGTGTCCTGGGTGAGCTGCTCGGGCGCGATGTAGGCGGGGGTTCCGACCGACCCCGATCGCGTGGCGGTGTGGTCAAGGGTACGCGCGACACCGAAGTCGATCACCACGGGGCCCTCGGGACCGAGGATGACGTTGCTCGGCTTGAAGTCCCGGTGCACGATCCCGGCACGGTGGATCGCGGCCAGCGCGGTCGCCGTCGTAACCGCGAGCCGGTCCAGGGCGCTGCCGGTCCGGGGACCGTCGTTGCGCATGACCTGCTGAAGTGAGTGGCCGGGGACGTACTCACTGGCGATGTACGGCCTGTCCTGGTGCATTCCCGCGTCCAGCACCCTGGCGGTGCAGAACGGCGCGACCCGGCGGGCGAGATCGGTCTCCCGCAGGAAACGCCTGCGCGCCTCCGGGTCCTCGACGAGGTGCGCGTGCAGCACCTTGACGGCCACCTCGTCCCCCGAGGCCGTCCGCCCGAGGTACACCGTTCCCTGTCCGCCCTGGCCGAGGACGGCGGTCAGCCGATACTCGCCGATCTGCCCGGGATCCGCCGGTCCAAGGGGGTGGGGACTCGGCACTGGTCACCTCTTCGACAGCCCGGGCCAGGGCGTGGTGGTGTGGAGCGTCTTGATGGTACGCCGCGCTCACCGACCGGACCCGGTCCGTCACGGGCACGTTGTCGAATCTTCGTGACCCGGTCACCCGCCGTTGCGGTTCCCGTTCACCGGGCCGGACAGGGTCTCACCGCCCACCGGCATCCTCGGCGGATCGGGTGACACATGTGTCACCCCGCGGTCGCGGGCATCGGCCCGGACGTCGGCCCGGACGGACCGTCAGGGGCATCCCGTCCAGGGGACGTCCCGCCCGGGGTGGACGGAGTTATCCACAGTTTCCACAGACTCGTACACAGATTCGAAACCGTTGTGCACAGGCTTGTGGAGTGCAGGAGTACGGGGAAGTGCTCGTTCGTGCCCCAGGATCCGATTTCGTGGTACGCGACCCGGAGTCGTCCGTGTACGCGATCGGGCCCCGACGGCGAAGGACCCCGGCGGACCGGTCCCGCTCGGTCGGAGCGGGTCCCGGAGTCCGCCGGGGTCCCGGGTGGTGATCGGGCGTCTCGCGGATGACCCACCGCGACGCGGTCACGACCGGTGGCCGCCCGGATCCGTCGCGGTCAGACCGCCCGGATCCGTCGCGGCCGGGTCACCCGGATCGGTCGCGATCAGACCGCCCGGTTCAGCCGATCTGGTTGTTGGTCCAGCGCTGGGTGGAGTCCGAGGAGTTGCAGGTGCCGAGCACCAGGGCGGTGCCGGCACCGGTGCCGCCGCCGTCCGCCCGGATGCACTGGTTGGTGCCGACGCCCGCCTTGATCTGGTAGGTGACCCCGGAGATCGAGGGGAACGTCCACTTCTGCGCGGTGGCTCCGGTGCAGGGGACCTGGACCACGGTCGTCCCCGCGGTACCGCTGCCGCCCAGCGGGCTCAGGCACTTCCCGCTGTTCACGCTGGTGATCGTGTAGGTGCCGCCGCCGGCCGCGTCCAGCCGCCACTGCTGGTTCCTCTTGCTGTTCTGCGGCCACTGCACGACGGAGGCGTTGTCGGCGGTGCTGAAGTCGAACACGTCGATGGCCATGTTCGGCCCGGAGGAGTCCACGATGTCGTTGGTGAAGACCGTGGTGGTCCCGTCCGCCACGGTACCGGCGGTGTTGCTGACCGACCCGGTCAGGACGATCAGCGAGTCGGACGCCGCCGAGGTACGGGTGACCCCGCCGGAGGTGACCCGCTCCCGGATCGTGTAGCTCGCGCTGGTGTTGGACATCAGGCCCGTCACCCGGATCGAGTGCTGCCAGGTCGGGACGGTGGCGATGACCGTGCCGTTGCGCAACAGCTGCACCTCATGGGTGACGCCGGAGCCCTCGACCTTGGTGCTCGGTTCGTACGTGAAGACGATCTCGTTAGCCTCCACGTCCACGCCGTAGAGCAGCTGGGGTGTCAGCACCGGAATCGTGGTCATGGCGGGGACCGAGGAGCCTGGCTCCAGGTAGAGGCTGTCGTTGGCGGCGTTCCAGTGGGTGGACAGGTAGGTGCCGACCGGGGTGACGCCGAAGTAGTCGTTCTTGCCGCAGTCCATCAGCCGGACCGCCAGCGGGTCGGAGCAGACGACGGTGGCGCCACCCTGGCAGAGCGTCTCGTTGGAGTCGCTGCAGTGGGCGCCGGAGACGTAGTTGGGCGCGCCCGGCAGGATCCCGCCCAGCGCGTGCGCGAGCTCATGGGTCATCTCGTGCCCGGTCGCGCAGTTCGGTGAGAGGGAGATCCAGGTCGCGTACGAGTTGTGCCGGTTGCCGGTCCCGGCGGCGTCGTGGTCGGCGATGGGGCTGTCGCCGATCGTACCGCCGCAGCCGGTGCCGTTCTCGAAGTAGGCGATGTAGATGTGGTGGGTGTCGGTGTACCCGAGGGTCTTCAACGCCCCCGTCCAGTCGCCGTTCGCCGTGCCGGCGGGGACCTGGACGGAGTCGATGGCCAGGTCACAGCCGGTGGAGGTGGTCTCGAAGCGGACCCAGCGCTCGGCGCCGTCCCGGCGCGCGCTGTCGTTCACGTTCTCCTGCGTGATCCACGCGGACTGCTGGATCAGCGGCGCCTTCTCGGTGAACCGATTGGAGCCCGACTCGTACGCGTAGATCAGTTTGACGCGGTAGCCGCTGGTGCCGTTACCGACGCAGTGCACCTTCGGAACGATCGGCGAAGCGGTGGCGGCGGCAGGCGTGGCGGGCGCCACGCCGACCAGGACGAGTGCGGGCAGCAGGACGGCGAGCGCCCGCGCCCAGAAACCTCGTTTCACACCCATCGACGTCATCTGACATTAACCTCTCCCGCGACGCCCGGTGGTTTTCGCGCATGCCGAATAAACCCGTGCAAACCCATGATGAAATGAGTCGATGCCCGGTCGACGTGGCAGCCGTGCCGGAGTTACCGGTCGCGATTCATGGTGGATTTCGCCCCGTTGGCGTGATCGACTCCATACGATAACCGCCGTCGGATCGTTCGAAAACCGTCCAACGGTAACAGAAAAGAAACTTTATAGATGAGAAAGATGTGACGCCTGTTAAAACAATCCCGATTCACGTTTTTCCAGGACTGTCAATACAAGTGATTTCGGACGAGCGGGCCGGACACCCGCCGGCCACACCGACGCCGACGTCCCGGAGCGTCTCCGGTGCGACCGCCCCGCTGGAATCGAGGTGACGCCCCGGGAGATCTCGTTCACCCGTCGATCCGTACGGCGGCGCCACGACGGCGACGCACCGGCGAGATGTCCGGGAAGGCCGGCACGGCCCCCGGAATATGTGTCATCCACAAAGTCCGACCGCCGACCGAAGACCGCATCCGAGCATCGAATTGCATTTCATCTCCGTGACACCAGGAATCACACCGGAATCACATTGCCGGAAGGCGCTGACTTGTTCACGGGCGAAGTTCGGCCTCGACAACGGAGGCGGTGTGATCATCTATGGATTCGGTGAACACGGCGCCCGGCGTTCCCGGCAGACGCGCGAATGTCCTGACCGACCGTTTCCCTCTCCGGACACCCGTCGAACAGGCCGCGGAGGCCGCGTCGCCGGGCGGCAGGGAGGGCGGCGGGCTCGTAGTGACGGGAGACGACGCCGGCATCGCCGTCACGACCGGCCGCTGGACGGAGTTGCCTGCTGACCGGATCGAGACCCGCGAACCCGGTACGGCCGCTCCGTGGCGCGAGATCGCCGGGCGGTGGACGCGGTGAACACGGTGGACACAGTGGACGCGGTGAACCCGGTGGACGCGGTGAGCCCGCGCACGCGGGGACGGCCCCTAACGACCGGGGTCGGGGTCGGTGTCGGTGTCGAGCAGGGGGTTCGGTCTGAGGGCGGCGTAGTCGTGGGCGGTCTGGGCGAAGGCCTGGATCCGGGCGGTCTCGGCCGTGGTCCGCCAGACGAGCCTCCACTCGAAGGGCGGGCCGTCGAGGAGGGGGACGTAGGCGACGTCCGGTCGCGCGTCGTATCGGCTCGCGTGGGTGGGGACGGGGAAGACGCCCTTGCCAACGCCGACGAGTGCGAGCATCTCCTGGATGGTGTCGAAGGCCGGTCCGCGCTCGATGAGGGCGCCGCTCGGCGTCCGGCGCGGGACCACGGCCTCGTCCACGAAGTCGGGGATCAGGCGGGGGCGCAGGACCTTGTCTCGGGCGAGGTCGTCGAGCGAGACCGAGGCCCGGCGGGCGAAGGGGTGCCGGGCCGGGACCGCGAGCATGGGGGCCTCACGGAACAGGACCGGGCCGGCGGTGAACTCCGAGCCCTCGGGCGGCGAGAGCACGGCGAGCAGGACGTCGATCTCGTCGTCGCCGAGCAACGCGGTGCCGTCGCTGTAGGGGCTCTCCCGGATCCGGACCCGGCAGGTGGAATGGCGGGTGTGGAAGGCGTCGGCGACCTCGACGACGAAACGGCCGACCGCCGTGCCGATGAAACCGACCCGCAGCACACCGTCGACGCCGCGGCCCGCGGCGATCGCCCTGTCGATACCTTCGAGGATCCGCCGGTAGGCGGGATCGAGGTCGTCGTGGAGGCGGCGGCCGACCGGGGTCAGCGCCACCCTGCGACTGGTCCGCTCGAACAGCGGGACACCGATGCGACGCTCCATTTTCTTGATCGTCTGACTGACCCTGGCCGTGGACACATGCAGGTTTTCGGCGGTGCGCCCGAAATGCAATTCTCTGCCGAGCTCCAAGAAGATCTCGATATCGCGCCGCTCCACCGCGGACCCCCGTTCGTGAACCTCTGGGTTAACGAACGTTACGTAATCGATCATTGTTCCCGAGTCCAGCCCGGACGACCATTGAGAAACCCGGTCGGGTGAGGCACCCGCCCGACAGGGGATTCCGGAGGGCCGAAAGGCTGACGGAGGTCCGAAAAGACCGACAGGGGGGCGGAAAACCCCTCGCGGGGACGGGACGGGGAGACGAACATGGACGACCCGGCCCGCACCGGGGACACGGGCCCCACGGGCCCCACGGCCTCACCGACCAACACCAGCGCGCTCACCGATCACGCCCGCGCGACGCCCCGGCGTCCGTGACCAGGAACGGCACACCATGATCAAGATCCTTCAGACGGTCTCCCTGCTCGCCGCGACCGTCACCACCGGTCTCATGGCCGGGCTGTTCGCCTCCTTCGCCTACGCGGTGATGCCCGGCCTCGGACGTTCGCACGACCGCACCTTCGTCGAGGCCATGCAGAGGATCAACGTGGCCATCCTCAACGGCTGGTTCATGTTCTGCTTCCTGGGAGGACTGGTGTTCACCATCGCGGCGCTGGTGCTGCACCTGCGGTCGGACGGGGGTGTCCTGCCGTGGATCATCGCCGCGCTCGTTCTGTACGGGGTGATGTTCGTCGTCACCGCCGCCGTCAACGTGCCCCTCAACGACCAGCTCGCCAAGGCGGGCGCTCCCGGCGACATCGCTGACCTGGCCGCGGTCCGTCAGCTCTTCGAGTCGCGCTGGGTCACCTGGAACGTCGTCAGGGCGGTCGCGAACGTCACCGCCTTCGCCGTCCTCACCTGGGCACTCGTCCTGCACGGCCGTACCACCGCGAGCGCGGCCACGGCAGACCCCGGCGCCGTCCCCGGCCGGGGCGCGTCAGCCGCCGCCGCCCCGCACTTCCTCCCGGCCACCTCCCCGTACGGCGAGAGGCCCGGCCGCTAGCGGGGCGACCGGATCGTCTTCTTCACCGGCCCGGGTGTGCGCAAAGCACGCAACCCGCGCCGTGACCCCCGGCCGGCGCCGTCACCCGCACCGCCGATCTCGGGGACAGGCGGTCTCCCCGAGAGCGCGGACCCCGCCGAAAACTCGGGGGAGACCGTGACGGCGCCGAGAGGCCGGAACCCCGGTTGGGGGAAAACGGCTTCTCGGCACCGATGGCCGGGCCCCGCTCAGTTCGTTTCCCGCGCGTCCTCCATCATGGGAACGGAGGTCGCCGGGGCCTCGATCACGGCGGGCCAGCGCAGCAGGGCGGGCAGCGTGAGCAGGGTCACGACCAGGTGGACCACGCCACCGGCCACCCACGGCGCCGTCAGGCCGTACGCGGCGGCCACGAGACCGCCGGCGAGGGCGCCCAGCGGGAGCGCGCCGAAGGCGATCATCCTGGTGGCGCTGCCGACCCTGCCCATCAGCTCGTTGGGGATCAGCCGCTGACTGAGCGACTGGGCCATCACGTTCCAGATGGAAAGGCCGGCCGACCAGATGCCGAACAGCGCGACCACGACGACGGGCTGCCTGCCGAACAGGCCGATGGCCACCAGGCTGAGCGCGCTCGCCACCGAGACCCCGATGACGACGGAGCGGGTGCCGAAGTGGCCGACGACGCGGCGGCTGACCAGGCCGCCGACGACCCCGCCTATCGCCATCGCGGCCACCAGGATCCCGTACCCCGCGTCCCCGACGCCCAGGACGTCCTTGGCGAAGAGCACGGTGACCGACTGTGCCATGAAGACGCTGAAGTTGCTGGTCGCGGCCAGGATGACGGTGACGCGGAGCACCCGGTGCCCGGCCAGCCAGCGCACGCCCTCCATCATCTCGGCCGGCACCCCGCGCCGCTCCCGCGTCCGCGACCCGTCCGTGACAGCACCCGTGACAGTGTCCGTGACAGTGTCCGTGGCGGCGTCCGTAGCGGCGTCCGACGACGGCTCCTCACCTGCCCGCGCCCTCCGATCGGTACCGGTGGGAACCGCCCTGAAGTGGCCCGCGCTGTTGCGGATCCGGGAGAGCAGCAGGAGTGAGACGAGGTAGGTCGCGGCGTTCACCCACAGTGGCAGCGGGACCAGGAGCACGAACAGCGCCGAGCCCAGGGCGGGGCCGATGAACATCCGGCCCAGCGTCTCGGCCGTCACGTTCCGCCCGTTCGCGGCCTCCAGGTCGGCGCTCCGGACGATCGTGGGGATCAGCGCCCTGCTCGACCCCATGAAGATGATGTCGCCCACGCAGAGCCCGAACGCCAGGACGTAGATCATCCAGATCTGGGTACCGCCCAGGGTCACGACCAGCGCGACGGTGACGAGCAGGAACGTCTGCGCGGCCTGGGCCCCGATCATCAGCCGGCGCCGGTCGTAGCGGTCGACGATCACCCCGCCGACCAGGGCGAGCAGCAGCCAGGGCAGCTCGGTGGCCAGCGGCACCCAGGAGATCAGCCTCGGATCACTGGTCAGCTTGCTCGCCAGCAGCGGCAGTGCGGCGATCACGACGCCCTCGCCGAGCGTCTGGATCGAGTAGGCCGACAGGAGGTAGCGGTAGTTGCGGCCGAGGCCGGGGCCCCTGGAACGGCTGCGGGGTACGGTGGCGCCTTCGGTCACCATCGGCGGGCACCGTCGCCCTCCCAGGCCAGACCGCCCTCCCGGATCGCACCGTCCTCCCGAACCGGACCGCCTTCCCGGATCGCACCGCCCTCCCGGATCACGTCGTTCTCCCGAAACCCGCCGCCGTCCCGGACGGAGCCGTCACCCGGTACGGCCGCGCCGACGGCGACGCCGGAACGGCCCGTGCCCGACTCCCCCGCCTCGGGGTGGTCCACCGTGTCGGGGTGGTCCACCGTGTCGGGGTGGTCCACCGTGTCGGGGTAGAGGAAGATGCCCGCCACCCGGGTCTTCGAGCCCGGCCCCAGCGCCCTGACATCGACCTGGCCGACCCGCTGGAGCCTGCAGCCACCGCCCCCGTAACCGCCCGCGGGCGTGTAGTACAGCCCCCAGCAGGCCTCCCACTCCTCGGTACGGCCGGTCGCCGGGTCGACCACCGGTTCCGTGCGCGGCACCACCCTCTCCTGCACGACACCGCCGATCTCGGCCACGTACCGCAGGGCCCGCGACCATTCGTCCTCGTCCGCCTCCCAGCCGGGGGTGATCCCCTGCCCGCTGTAGAGCGCGTTCGGTTTGAGGATGAGGCGCTCCCTGTGCTCCACGCAGTACTCGACCAGGTCCTTGTCCCTCAGCGCCGACTCGCCGTTCAGGGAGCGCGTCCAGGGCAGCACGCGGTCGATGAGCAGCCGTTCGTCCTCGGAGAGCCGGGCCCGCAGCCGGGGGTCGGACAGGAACGTCATGCACCCCTTGTGGCGGTAGATCTCCGTTTCGAGCGGGGTCCAGATCACCACGCGTCCCTCCTCGTGCGCGGTGAAGAGCTGCTCGGTGAGCCGGAGACCCTCCGGGTGGCCGATGATCTGGTCGACCTCGAAGACGCGGTAGACCAGGTCGACCGGGGTGTCGCCGAACAGCACCCTGCCGTTCCTGACGCGCAGGTCGGTGATCTCGCCGAGATGGCATTCGAGGCCGAAGCCCCGCAGGAGCTTCTGCAGGGGCCGCCAGGCCTCGCCGTACCGGGCCAGGCCGCCCTCCCCCTCGATCACCGCGACCACCGGGTCCCGGCCCCCGGTGACGGCCGAGCCCGCCTGCCGCAGGGCCTCGGCGACCATCTGCGGGGCGTCGGTGTGGCGGAGCCCGTGCTGCTCGGCGAAGGAGCGGAGCGCGTCGTGGTCGAGCATGGCCTTCGTCGCGGGGCCGACCCATTCCAGGCCACCGGTCTCGCTGGTGGCGTTGAACTCCAGGATCTTGAACGTCTCGCCGTCGTGGTAGGCGTCGATGCGGCCGAAGCGGGGCGGCCTGACTCCGCCGAGGCGGCGCATGATCCCGGCCCGCTCCGGGCTGATCCCCAGGGCGTCGCAGAAGCGGCCGAGGTCGCCGTCGAAGAGCCGGTCGGGAAGCGAGGTGAGGATGTCGACGGTACGGACCGTGTCGTCGGCGAACCGCCTCAGCTCGCTCTCCCCGATGAAGATCGGGCGTGTCAGATATCTGCGGGCGAGGGTCGCCAGGTACGGGAACCGCCGCTCGTCGTGCAGGTCGATCTCCGCCAGGGGGCTGACCCCGCTGAGCAGCTCCTTGTTGTACAGCTCCGTGATGCGATTGGTCATGGGTCCGTTCCCGTTCTCCACCGGTCCGTCGGAATGATCAGGTCCCGCGGGGCGCCCCCGCGGGCCGGGGCGCTACTCCAGACGCCGGTCGACCACCGGTTTGATCTTGCCGCTCACCGCGTTCCTCGGCAGCGCGCCCTCGCCGGAACACTCGACGACCAGCCGGAACACATCGAGGCCCTGACCGAACGCGTGGCGGTCGCTCAGCGCCTCGAACTCGTCGTTCAGCAGGTGACGGACCTTCTCCGGATCGAGGTCGAGCGGCGACTCTGTGCGGACGATCACGGTGTCCGTGCCGTCGCTCGAGGTGATCTCGACCTGCAGCTGCGAGACCTGGAAGACCGAGAGCGCGGCGAGGATCTCGTTGTACAGCACCGTGCGGGCCTTGACCTTGATCAGGCCGTCGGAGCGGCCGAGATACTCCAGGACCCTGCCCGAGACCCCGCAGCCGCAGTCGCGGCGGGGGAGGATCCTGCCGACGTCGCCGATCCGGTAGCGGATCAGCGGGCCCTCGAACTTCTGCAGGCCGGTGACGAGCAGGTGGCCGGGCTCGCCGTCCGGCAGCGGCCGGCCCTCCTCGTCGACCACCTCGATCAGGTTGTACTCGTCGCAGAGGTGGTGCAGCGTCCCGTCCAGCTCACGGCACTGGTAGCCGAGCTGGGCGCCGTCGTTGGCCGCGACGATGCTGGAGATCACCCGGACCCCCAGGTGCTCGCGCAGCCAGGCCTTGTCGGTCTCGGTCATCGCGGTGCCGCCGTAGACGACCTTCTCCAGGCGCAGGCCCGCGTCGCGCGCCCTGGCCTCGCGCAGCAGGGGCAGCAGGAGGGCGGGCTGGCCGACGACGGCGTTGGCGGAGAAGCTCCGCACCAGCGTCAGCAGGTCGTCGACCGTGATGTGCTGGCCGGTGGTGTAGCACTCGACCGGCATCTGGGAGAACTCGCAGCTGCTGGTGATCAGGCCGCCGTAGAGGCTGCCGCCGAACAGGGCGTTGATCAGCCGGTCGCCCTTCTCCAGGCCGACGCCGTACAGGACCGGGATGGCCTCCCGCACCATGTTCGACCAGTCGGTGAGGGAGTAGACGATGTAGCGCGGGCCCCCGGTCGTCGCCCCGCTGCGCAGTACCTCGCCGCTGGGCGGCGCGCCGCTGGACATGTCCCCGCTGACGGGCGGCGTGTGGGCGTCGAGGGCGGCCTTGTCCAGGACGGGCAGGCGGGTCAGGTCCGCCCGGCCGGTGACGGCGGGCAGGTCCCGGTAGTAGGGGGTACGGCGGGCCCGCCCGACCAGGTAGCGCAGCTTGGCGCCGACGCGTTCCTCCTCCCCCTCGGCGTCGCGGCCGCGGACGACCGCGAGGCGGGTGCCCACCAGGTAGTCGCGGTGGAACAGCCGCCGGACCCACTCCGCCCTGCTGTCGGCGGCCAGGACGGCCGCCTGCCGCGCGGGTCCCGCCAGGGGCGAGCCGGACCGGACGCGCGGTTCGGGAACCTCGACGACCAGGCCGTCCGCCGTCGCGTCGTCCGCTCCCGTCACCACGACGCCCGGCAGGGGGAGGGCGGCCTCCTGGAAGAGACCGGTCACCGCCCGCCAGAACTCCCCGCGTCCGGTACGGATGACGACCTCGTTGCCGGTCGCCCAGCCGAACAGCAGGCCGCGCAGGGTCCGTTCCGGCGCGTCGTCGTCCAGCACGACCGTGCCGGCCGGGGAGAACTCCTCGACGTCGTCACCCCCCGTCAGCGACCGCCACGGATACTGGCCGAGGCCGCCGAAGAGCTCCTCCAGCCCCTCGGTGAGCGTCGTGCCGTCGAGCAGTCCGGTCAGGTCGTGCGTCGCCAGCAGCCGCGCGGCGGCGGAACCGGGCTCCGCCGCGACCAGCCGTTCGACGTGCTCGACCGCCAGCAGCAGGTCGGTCGGGCAGTGCCTCATCGCGCGCCCCCGGTCCTGACGAGCGGGGCCAGGACGAACTCCCCGAGGAACTGCCGGAGCACGCCGGGGTCGGGGTGCGAGGCCTCGATGAAGACCGGGATCTCCCACTCCTGGTAGGTGATGTGGTCGGGCAGCGGCTGGATCCCGTCCAGGGCGTGCACCCTGTCGACCCAGGGGTGGTCGCGGATGTGGTCCGGCACGTCGATCTCGTAGCCGTCCTCCGCCTTCAGGTGGTGCCCGGGGAACAGGGCGAAGCCGTGGTAGCGCCCGCTGACGGGCAGCGGCTCCGGCCTGGGCCAGCCGAGGCGGATGGCGATCTCGTGCGAGGGCAGGTGCACTCCCGTGTGCCGCAGGTGGGAGGTCACGATGCCCGCGCCGCCGAGCCGGTTGGCGACCTCCAGGAAGACGAGCTCCTGCTCCTTGGTCTCGAAGAACTCAAGGTGGACGCATCCGGTGTCGATCTCCAGGGCCCTGAGCACCTGTTCGACGAAGACGCGGTGGCGCTCGTCGTGCTGGATCTGGTGGGAGGCGATCGGCGTGCCCTGCGCGAAGTCCAGCGGCGTCCGCACGCATCTGCTGAACACGACGTTCACCAGCTCGCCGTCGTGGACCAGCCCGTCGGCGTGCAGGACGTCGCCGTCGACGTACTCCTCCAGCTCGAACTCCCCGGGGGCGTCGAGCAGCCGATAGGCGGCGAGCGCCTCCTCGGCCGTCTCGTGGATGACGACCTCCTTGCTGGAGGCGCCCTGCCGGGGCTTGAGGACGGTCCTGCCGGTCCAGGGCAGCGTGCCGTCCCACGGCGAGTCCCCGCCCTCCGAGGCGCCCTCCGAGGCGTCCCCCGAGGCGTTCCCGTCGCCTGACGCGTCGCCTGGCACACCGCCCACCGCGTCGCCCGCCACGTCGCCCGCCGCGGGCGCGCCCGACACGAAGCGCGGATAACGCACCCCGGAACCGGCGAGCGCCCTCTTCATGCTGACCTTGTCACGCACCCGCTGCAGCCGTTCGAGGGAGGGCCCCTCGATCCCGAGGTGCCGCCGCACCCGCCAGGCCAGCAGGATGCCGTCCTCCGACAGCGACAGGACCTGCTCGAAGCCGTCCGAGGGGGAGACGTTCTCGATGATCCATCCGGCCAGGTCGTCGTGCGGGCCGACCTCGAGGCGCCGGCAGCGCAGTCCCGCCGGTAGCTCGGCGATCCGCTCCGCGCGGCCGACGTAGGTGACGTCGTGCGCCTCGTGGTCGATGCCGAGGTGATAGTCGATCTTTCGGTACGGGACCTGATGGATGACCAGAATCTTCATCTCGCGTACTCCAATGCGGTGACGCCCCAGCTGAAACCCATGGCGCTCGTGGCGAGAAGGAGCAGGTCGCCGGGGCGCAGTGCCTCTCGCGCCCGGAGATCGCGCAGCGCGATCAGGGTGTCAGCGCCCCCCATGTGGCCGAGCCTCCGGTAGTTGAAGACGCTCCTGGACTCCGGTATCCCCAGGGCCCCCAGCAGCCGCTCGTGCATCCTCCGGTCACCCTGGTTGATCAGGAAGTACGAGACGTCGTCCTTCTTGCCGCCGACCGCGGCCAGGGTCTCGTCGACCAGCCGGGTGAAGTTGTCCACGTAGGCGTCGGCGAGCCCGGGGCGGTGCGCGCCCCGGCGGATGGTCAGGCGTTCCCCCCGGTGTTCGCCGAAGTAGTAGTCCGACCAGCTCGGGTCGGTGCGCATCGCCGAGTGGAGCACCTCGTAGGAGACGTCGTCACGGGCCAGCAGTACGGCCGCCGCCGCGTCGCCGAAGTTGAACAGCTCCTTGGCCGAGGGGTCGTCGTAGTCGACCATCCGGCTCAGCCGGTCGGCGACGAGCACCAGCGCGTACCCCTTCCCTCCCGAGATCGTCAGCCTGTCGAGGGCGATCTGGATCGCCGTGGTGCCCGCGTTGCAGAAGTTCGTCACCTCGAAGCAGTGCGCCTGGTCGATGCCGAGTTCGGCGGCCACCTTCGCCGCCGGCGACCAGAACGGGACGTCCCACTCGCCGGAGCCCGCGAAGATCACCTGCTGGACGTCCCCGGGCCGCACCGCCGTACGGCCGAGCAGTGCCCCGGCCGCCTCCAGGGCGAGCTCCCACGACCGCTCCTCCGCACCGAGGACGGGGATCTCCTCGCTGTGCGTGATCTCCCTGATGGCCTCGACCGGCAGCCCGGACGCCCGGTGCATCCGGTGCACGCCGACCCGGGACCGGGGAAGACGGATCTCGAAGTCGACGATGCCGCCCATCAGTCACCGGACTTGATGCTGATGCGGTGCACCGTCCGCCCGACGCCCGGCTCGACCTCGGTGGCGCAGTGGTAGGTCGTCGCGGTCTTCCAGATGACCAGGTCGTTGGGCGTCCAGCGGTGGGTGTAGACGTGGTCGGGGTCCTGGATGAGCTCGTCGACGATCGCGAAGAACGCCGCGTTCTCGTTGGCGTCGAAGCCGACCACCGAGTCGAGGTACTCGGGCGCGCCGTACAGGTAGGGGCGCCCGGTGAAGGGGTCCTCCCGCACCAGGGGGTGCTCGACCTTCGGATGCTCGATGTCGATCAGCGCACGGAACTCCGCGACCGACAGGCCGACGTGCTCGGGGCCGATCCGCAGGCGCTTGTTGACGGTGGCCAGGGCGTTCCTGCCCGCGATCCTCCGCTTCCACTCCTCCGGCAGGCGCTCGTAGACGTCGACGGCGTTCGCGTACAGGGTGTGCCCGCTGGTGGAGGGCACGTTCACGCCGTGCAGCATGGTGTAGGGCGCCGGGTCGGTGATGTAGGACGAGTCCTGGTGCCAGAAGTTGCCGACCCTCGCCACGCCGATGGGCCTGTTGTTCCTGACCTCGTTGGAGGAGATCATGATCTCCTCGAACTCCGGGTGGCGGTACTGCTGGAGCAGGAAGGGCACCGGCCTGCCGATGCGCGCCGCCAGGGTGATCTGCTGCCGCGGCGTCAGCTCCAGGCCTCGCACGACCACCAGCTCACGCTGCCGCAGGCTCTCGGCGAGCCGGTCGAAGACCTCCTGCCGCTCGAGGTCGTCGTAGGTGACGCCGGAGATCTCCGCGCCGATGAACGGGGTTATCTCGCTGATCTTCATGATGTCCTCTCGTCTGTTCGCGGACGGCGGTCCCGCCCGCTCCGGCCTGTCGGCGGCCGGACGGGGGCGCCTACTCGGAGGCGAGGCTCTTGCGCAGCGCGGCCACGAAGCCGTCGATCTGCTCGTGCGTCCTGAGGGGGCTGACCGTGATCCGGAAGCGTTCCGTCCCCCTGGGAACGGAGGGAAAGTTGATCGGGGTCACGTAGATTCCGTGCTCCTCCAGCAGGCGCCGCGACACGTGTCGTACGCGCTCGGCGCCGGGGACCAGCACCGGCACCAGGTGGCTCTCCGCGTCGATGAAGTCGACCCCCGCGCCGCGCAGCGCGCCTTTCAGGTGGCGCACGTTCTCCATCAGCCCCCGCCGCAGGGCGTCGCCGCGCTGGACGAGGTCCAGGGATTTGAGCGTCGCGTCCATGCTGGACTGCGGAAGGGAGGTGGTGAAAATGAATCCCGGCGCGTGGGAACGGACATAGTCGAGCACGCTGTCCGGGCCGGTCACATATCCGCCGACCGTGCCGACCGCCTTGCTGAAAACGCCCTGCACGAAGGTGAGACGGTGTTCGCCGAGTTCCTCGCAGAGGCCCGCGCCCGTCGGCCCCCTCGTGCCGACGGCGTGTGTCTCGTCGATGAACGTCAGCGCGTTGTACCGCTCCGCGAGGTCGCAGATCTCACGCACCGGTGACACGTCCCCGCCCATCGAGTACACCGACTCGAAGACGATCAGTTTCGGGTGGTCCTCCCCGTACAGGGAGAGCGCCTTCTCCAGTTCTTCGAGATCGTTGTGCGGAAAGACGTGTTTCCTGCACCCGGTGCGGAGGATTCCCTCGATAAGTGATCTGTGATTGCTCGCGTCGGAGAAGACCACGATGTCGGGGACCGCGGAGATGAGGGTGCTCAGCGTCTCGAAGTTCGCGACGTAACCGCTTGAGAAGACCAGCGCGCGTTCCTTGCCGTGCCAGGCCGCGAGCCTGGCCTCCAGTTCGACGTGCGCCTCGCTCGTTCCGGCGATGTTGCGCGACCCGCCGCTCCCGGTCCCGTGTTCGACGGCCGAGTCGATCTGCGCCCGCACGACCTCGGGGTGCAGGCTGAGCCCGAGATAGTCGTTGCTGCACCAGACCTGGATGTGCTCTCCCTCGTGCGTCGCGCACCCGTGGTCCGCGGCCAGATGGGAGCAGGGCAGGAAGCTGCGGTACAGCCCGTTCCGCTTGAGCTCCTCGACCTTCTTCGGGAATATCCCCAACAACGTGTTCGATTGTTCCGTCAGCGTTCGCATGATGAATCGACCCCGGTTCCTGGAAAATTCCGCGCAGCCGGCGGCCGGCGGTGACGGCGTTCGGAGAACGAACGCGAAGATCCAGCGGCCCCGGCCCCTGGGGCGCGCAGCAAGAAAAACGGAATGGAAATCAGATGCGGTGACCGGTGTTTCCGGCGTTCGTGGTGAATTCCGGGCACGGCGCGTGGCCGCCTCGCCGATTTCCGGCGGTGCGGATCCGGCGAGTTCCGGATTCCCCGCCGAACCCCGGCTATGTCGTCATGGGGCCGTTCCCGGCGCGGGACCGGTCAGCCCTCGTTCTTGCCATCAATCTCGTCGCCCCTATCGAGTATCGAGAGTCTGGCCACGGGGAGTGCCGTTCCGTGTGCGATGCCGAAGTGCGGCGTACATGCACACCATTACCCCTATTACCTACACGAACAGTAGGTAAGTAGAGAAATCCTGTCAAGAACGAGATTTCATGCCATCTCGCCCGATCGGCGCCGCCTCCGGCCCCTCTGCCGGAACTCCCGCCGAGGCCACGAGGCCCTTTTCACCGTCCCGTTCCCGGGCGTTTCCCCGCCCCGCCGCGTGGACCGGATCCCTCAGGACGCCCCGTCGCCCGGCCGCTCGCGGAGCAGCTCCACGATCGCGGCTATGTCGGCGTCGCCCCAGCCGTGCTCGGCCGCCTTCTCGTAGAGCCGCTGGACCAGCCGGGCGATCGGCAGGTCGAGGCCGGCCGACTCCGCGAGCTCGGCGACGAGCCGTACGTCCTTGGCGCCGAGCCGCGTGGTGAACCAGCCCCGATGGTCGCCGTGGAGGACGTCCTCGAGCCGGTTGTGCAGCGCGGGCGCCACGGTCGGCCACCGGAACAGGAAGTCGTGCAGCATCGAATCGTCGAGTCCCGCCGCCTGCCCGGTGGCCACCGCCTCGGCGACGACGGCGAGGCCGGACATAAGCAGGTAGTTGTTCAGGAGCTTGTACGTCAGCGCGGCGCCCGGGTCATCCCCGCAGTACCGCTGGACCCCGAACAAGTCCCGCCAGACGGGGTCCAGCCTGCGCACGTATTCGCGTTCGCCGCCCAGGAGCCCCATGGCATGTCCCCCGACGACGGCCTCCGGCCCCCCGAGGATCGGCGCGGCGACGAACCTGTGCCCGGGGGCCGTCTCCCGCAGCCCTCGGGAGGTGGCCGGGGAGACGGTGCTGGCGTCGGCGACGACCGGCGCCGCCGCCCCCACCTCCCCAAGACCGGCCAGCTGCGCCATGACCTCACGGCTCGCCCGGTCGTCGGCGAGCGACATCAGCACGCCGTCGGCGTCACGCGCGGCCTCCAGCGGCGAAGCGGCCTCGACGGCGCCCGCCTCGACCAGCTCCCCCGCCTTTCCCGGCGTACGGTTCCAGACCCGCACCGTGTGACCGCGCGCGAGCAGCCGCCGGGCCAGCGCGCCGCCCATCCTGCCCATCCCGAGCACCGCCACCCGCATGTGCCGTCCCCCCTTCCGCCGGCCTCTTCGCTCTCGCCCCCCCTTTTCCCCTTCCCCGAAACTTCCCGGATCCACGGAGCCGGAAGCACAAATAGTGATAAGTGACTCACTATGAGTCGATGACCCTTTTTAGGGGTTAAATCATGAGCACTTCCCATGGAGCCCCGCCTCGCGCGAACCCGGGCGGCGGGCCCGCCGGGAGAGCCTGGGCTGAGGCCACGCGAAGGCGCCCGGCGGCCGGGACCGTACCCCGGAAAGATCGGACCTTATTGCCGGGAGGACGCCCGAGCGGACCGTCCGGAATACATGAAGACCATTCGTATCGAGCCCCCCAGCGAGGGATCACGGCAATCCATCCTGGAAACGATTTCCAGTCCGCCGATCACGGAGTGCGACATCCCACGCGAACCCGAAATACAACGCGAAGCGAACGGGAACCCCGCCCCAGGGAAATAGCAGATCAACAGTAAACAGCACAGACCAGCCCAAACCATCGGAGACACGACTCCCGAAGAAGGCCTGGCGCACCCCTCCGCGGGTCCCGCCGCAGGTCACCGGGGGGCAGGTTTCGGACAGACCGTATTGGCAATTATGTGTTATTTATAACCTAATAACCATAAGTGCCGATTACGGGACCGCTTTACCTTCCCAATAGATCACCGTCAGTCTAATATTTGGACCTATGTCACGGCGTGCATCAGATTTCCCAGACGAGCAAGCCTGGCCTCCCGGCCGTGGCGGCGCCTCCTCGGGGGACGAATCTGATCACGACTCCGACTGGCATCCCGAACGACTCCCCACATTCAACTGGCGAAAGGTCATTCTGTTCGGGGCGTTCTCGACGATCATCGGCGCGGCGGCGATCTGGCTGATCAGGGAGAACGGTCTCGAATCGCAGACCTTGGTCGCCGACCCGTCTCCCCAGCTGTCCGGGCCGACCTGGAGCACGGGCGCGCCGCCGTTCCCCTTCGCCACCGCGAACTCCGCCTCCGCCGTCCCTGACGACGAGAAGCCGTCCCCGGCGATCTCGGAGGCCCCGGTCTCGAAGGCCCCGGTCCCCCCGGTCTCGAAGGCCCCGGTCTCGGAGGCCCCGATCCCCTCGGTCTCGAAGGCCCCGGGCCGCGCGTCGGACGACAAGGGGAAGACCGCGCCCCCGCCCCCTCCCGAGCCGGTCCCCACGCAGAAGACGCGTGTCGAGACCACCTCCCAGCCGTCCGCCGATCCCTCGGCGCCCGGTGCGTCCCAGCTCACCATCCGGCAGGCGTACCGCATCCACGGCCACTACCAGAGAAGCCTGTCGGCGGCCCAGGCGGCGCTGGACCAGGCCGCGATGGGCAAGCTGGAGGGCGGGCTGGCGGTGGAGATGACGCGGGCGAGCTTCAAGACCGCCCGGATGGAGGGCGAGCAGGTGTCGTCGGGCATCTGGCCCAACCCGCAGGTGTGGGTGCCCCGGCACGTCGAGGGCACCCCCGACTGGTTCGTGGCGGTCTCCTACGAGCCGGGGATCGCCCGGGTCATGGACCTGATGAGCTCGACCCCCGCCGGCTGGCGCCTGACGGCGTCCGGCGCCGACACCCGGGCCACCCCCGGCAGCTTCCCCAGGATCGCCACCGACGCCGAGGGATACGCCGCGAGCCTGCCGGAGAACGCCACCGGCCTGGTCGCGACCCCGCGCGAGGTCGCCACCGCCCACCTGACGAGCCTGGAGAGCGCCAAGCCCGACCCGAGGTTCGAGGACGGGCCGTGGACCAGCGAGACCGTGCAGTTCTGGCAGCATGAACGCGCCCAGCTCGAGGACGCCGGATGGATTCTCAGCCTGTCCTACCGGCCCGAAGGGCCGGTGCGGGCGCTGCGGACCGCCGACGGAGGCGCCCTGCTCTGGTACGCCGCACGATCGACCGACAGCCGCCTGGCCGAGCGCAAGGGCGCGAAGGTCAGCCTGAAGGGGCCGGCCGCTGTCCGCACCGGGCACAAGGCGTTCGCCCACTCGGCGAGCGCGACCTACGGACGAATATACGTCACCTATATCCCCCCCGCCGGATCCTCCGAGCCCGTCCGCGTGCTGGGCGAGTGGAGCGAGGTCCTGGAGAGCCACGGCGACTGAGGTCCCACTGGAAGAAGAGGAACACCCATCATGACACCATCACGTAAGCCCTCACGCGCGACGGTGATCACCGCGAGTATCGCGATCGGCGTGTTCGGGGCGGGCGCCGGGCTGGGAACCGTCATCGCAGCCCGTTCCGGGCAGCCCGCCCAGGAGCAGGTCATACGCCTGGCCGCGGGCACCTACCACCTGGACGCCGGCGCGCAGGCGTGGACGGCCGGGAAGGTGGGAGACGGCAACGCCCCCCTTCCGCTCTCCGGCGCCAACGGGGGCGGCGCGATCGGCAACAAGGGAGCCGGCCAGGGTTCCACGGGCGCGAAGGTCTGCCTGACCGCGACCGCCGACGGGCGCGCCGTCTCCGGCGGCGGCGGAGGGTGCCTGGCCCTTCCCGTCCTGGCGAGCGCCATCGCCCCCCTGCAGCGGCCCGGCAATCCCAGGGGCACGGCGACCAAGGACCCGGTGCCGCAGCCGAACAGCACGGCCGCGGTCGAGCCCGTCAAGAACACCTCCTCCCAGAAGAGCAACGGAAACAGCGGGAGCAACGGAAACGGCGGAGGCGGCGGGGGTGGCGGCGGCGGGGGCACGCAGAAGGCCCCGAATCCGGCGCCGGTCCAGCCGCCGACGACGACCACGACGCGCAAAACCGCCCCCGATCCCGCACCGACGAAGAAGGTCAGCGGCAACATCTCCGACAGCGGCAGCCAGATCGACAAGGGCCCCGCCGTGCTCGCCGAGAAGCCGAAGGTCGACGTCGGGGTCCCCGCCCAGCCGAAGGACACCGGCGGCCAGGGGACCAAGCAGTCGGCCCCCTCGGGCACCCTCAAGCCCGCCGTGCCCACGAGCACCGCCAAGCCCACCGAGCCGTCGGAGACCGCCAAGCCCACCACTCCCCGGGCCACTCCGAAGCCCTCGGGCACGGCCAGGCGGCCGGTTCCCACCGCGACGCCCAGGTCTCCCGGCAGGCACAGGTCGCCGCAGCGGAACGCCGCCCCCACGCCGCACAGCACGCTCAACCCCGCCCCGCCCACCGCCGACCCCACGCTTCCCACCCCCGACAGGCGGCAGCCCGCCGACGGGACCGTGCTCAGGCCGGCCGATCCCCCCACGCAGAACGGCACCCTCCCCGAGGGCGCGGACTCCCTGCCGGTCTTCAAGGACCCGGCGCTTCTCCGGCGGGCCCAGGAGGCCCTGGGGCTCGACAAGAACATGCGGTACACGGACGAGAACGGCGTGTGGGACCTCAACATCGCCCCGCCGGGCACCCCGCCGTGCCGTGACTACTCCACCGACGAGCTTCGCGAGCTGGGCTCCACCGAGCAGAACCCGATCATCCCGCGCGACTCGTGTCTGTGGCCCGCCTTCGTCCGCTGGCTCTACGCCGAGCCCGCTCCGGGTGAGGTCAGCAACTGGACCAAGTTCACCGGTCTGCCCGAGCGGAACCTGGACTTCGTGGTGACGGACCCGGCCCCGGCCCAGCCCAACCCGGCCGACCAGCCCGGCCAGCCCGGTCAGTCCGGCCAGCCCGACCGGTCCGGTCGGTCCGGCCCCGCGCAGTCCGTCCCGCCCGCGCGGTCGGGCGACCTCGCCCCCGCCGTGCCCACGCCGTACGACCAGGAACCGCCCGTGCGGTACGGCGGCTCCGACCCCGCCCAGTCCACCAGGTCGAACCAGTCCGACCGGCCGTCCGGCGACCTTCCCCCCGCGCAGCCCTCCCGTCCCGACCGGCGTGGCTCCGGCCACATCAACCCTGGCCCCGGCCAGATCGAGCCGGAGCAGGACGGGTACAGGGGCCCGTGAACGCGTCATCCGGTGCCGGGCGTGACGTGCCCGGCACCGGCCGGGGGGCGGCATGGGTGAGCGAGCACGGCGCGCACCTGATGGACTACGCCACCTACCATCTCGCCCCCGGCCGGGCACTGCCGGCGGTCGCCTCCGTGCTGACCGCCTGCCTGGCCGAGCCGGCCCCCGAGGGCGTCAGCGCCCGGGGACATCTGCTGGCCGCACTTCGGCGTGACTGCCTCACCGCTCCCGGTCACCGGGAGCGGTACGTACCGGACTCCGGCCCCGGCATGCCGGACGAGGAGGTGACCGAGCGCGTCTGGGCGCTCGTCGACCCGCTGGACACCGAGACGCTCAGGCTCATGTATCGCCACGAACTCACCGTGGAGGACCTCGCCCACGCGCTGGCGATGCCCGCCGACGACGCCGTCAGGCTCGCCACCCGGACCCAGGACCTGATCGAGATCCTGGCCAGCGGGCTGGACGCGCTCGCCAACGGGCGCCGCACCTGCCCGGAGCTCGCGCCGCTGGTCGAAACGCTCTTCCCCGACGAGTTCGACGACGACAGGACCGTGCCCCAGGGCGGGGAGGACGCGCGGGCGAACCTGCTGTCCCACGTACTCAAGTGCTCCGTGTGCGCGCGGCCGATCAACATCCGCTACACGGTTCCGCAGATGATCTCCCACCCGCGGATCCGCTCCCTGACCGCCGAGAACAGGCGACGGCTCCTGGCGTCCCTGCCGCCCGAGGCGGCCCGGCCCGCGCCCAAGCGCGTCAAGCCCAAGACTCCCGCCACGGCCGCCACGACCGCCACGCCCACAGCGCCGGCAACGGCCACGGTCGCCGTGACCCCCGAGGCACCCACCGGCCCCACCGGGAGCACCGAAAGCGCCAGGAGCGCCGGGAGCACCGGCGGCGTCGCGCCCGCCGCGTCTCCTGGGGCTCCCGCGCCCGCCGCGTCCGGTCCGGGCCCGGCCTCGGCGGAGGAGGACCCGTCCGCCCGTCCGGTGCGCCGCACCAGACAGGACCGCTCCACACTCCCCTACCAGCCCGTCCGCTCCGACCCTCCGGAGCGCTCCGGCCGTCCCGAACGCCCTGACCACCCCGGGCGTTCGGAGCGTCCCGACCACCCGGAGCATCCGGCCTCCCAGGAGCCCGGCGAGCGTCCCAGGCGCCCGGACCGCTCCAGGCTCCCGTACGGCCCGGCCCTCCAGGACCGCCCGACGCTGCCGTCCCTGCCCGTGCTGCCCGCCCCGACCGGCCCGTCGCTCGCGACGCCGGCCTCGGGGCAGGACACCCCCCTCTACGACGCGCTGTTCTCCCAGAAGCTGGCGCGTGAGGCCGCCACACGCACCGGCGACCTGACCGCGACGATGCCCTCCCTGCCGTCCGTCCCGTCCGCCGCGGGCCGCGCCGCCGGGGGCGCTCCCGGTGACAGGCGCGCCTCCGTGTCCAGGGCGTACGGCGAGCCAGCCGAGGCGCACTTCGGCCCCGGGCTCCGCGTCCTCGAAGCACTCGCGTGGGCCGGGGCGCGGGTCAAGAGCACCACCGTGAAGATCGTGATCATCGTGGTCGCGGGAGCGGCGGGCACCCTGACGGGGATGAACCTCTTCGCCCCGGCGGCCGGCACCGGAGCGACCGGTTCCCTGCGGTCGACCGCCTCCCAGGAGACCGCACCCCGTGAGACGCCCGACGAGGCCGCGCCGGCCGAGACGCCCTTCCCCGAGGCCGTGTCCTCCGTGGCTCCGCCCAGGACCTCGCCCGCCGAGACCACGCCCGCCGACCCGAACGGGCTCGCCGGGCGGGTGCGGATACCTCCCGTGGTGACGCTCGACGAGTTCGGCCAGGGAAACATGATGCTCACCGTGACCGGGGGAGCCGACCTGCGATGGCGGATAACGGCTCCCGGGCTGACCGTGACCCCGTCCAGCGGGACGTCGAGGGCGGGACACCCGGATGTGATCGTGCTGCGGGCCCTCCGCATCCGTCACTGGTGCGGCACCCCCTTCCAGGCCACCACCCCGCTGACCGTCTACGGACCCGACGACTCGATCACCACGACGGTTCGCTGGCAGACCTGCTGACCGCCCCGCCTCACCTGATCTTCGCGAAGTTGAAAGTCACCTGTGAAAGGACCCAGGCCATGACGGAGACGTCCCCCCAGATCCAGGCCTCGCCGCCCCCACAGGGCGAGCGGTTCCAGGAGACGGTCCCCCTCACCGCCGAACACCTGCTCATCAACCGGCGCCCCGAGCCGACCGGTGGATGGCGCCGCCTGGTGTGGCAGCTGTCCGGCGGGAGGATCACCCCCGCGGAGTCCACCGCGGAGCTGGAGCGCCGCACCCTGATAGCCCAGGCCCAGACCCCGGTGGCCAGCGGCCACCACCGGATCGCGGTGATGAGCCTCAAGGGCGGCGTCGGCAAGACCACGACGACCGTCGCCCTGGGCAACACCCTGGCCTCCCTGCGGGGAGACCGGGTGATCGCGATCGACGCCAACCCCGACCGGGGCACCCTCGGCCTCAAGGTCAAGTCCGAGACCGCCGCGACCATCCGCACCATGCTCGCCGAGGCCCCCCACATCCTCCGCTACGCCGACGCGCGCGCCTTCACCTCCCAGTCCTCCGCGCGCCTGGAGGTCCTCGCCTCCGACACCGACCCCGCCGTGAGCGAGGCGTTCAACGCCGGGGACTACCGCACGGTCGCCGGGCTCATCGAGCGTTACTACTCGATCTGCATCACCGACTGCGGGACCGGGCTGCTGCACGGCGCCATGGGGGCGACGCTGGAGCTCGCCGACCAGATCGTGCTGGTCAGCCTGGTCGCGGTCGACGGGGCCAACTCCGCCGCGGCGACGCTGGACTGGCTGACCGCCCACGGGCACGCCGACCTGGTCAGGAACGCCATCGTCGTGCTGAACGCGGTCGAGCCCAAGTCCGACGTGGACGTGACCCTGCTGGAGCGCCACTTCGCCTCACGGTGCCGCGCGGTGATCCGCGTGCCGTACGACCCGCACCTCAAGGAAGGCGCCGAGGTGGACCTGGTCCGCCTGCGGCCGACCACCCGGGGGGCCTACCTGCGTCTGGCCGCCGCCGCGGGCCAGGCGTTCAACCTGCGTCAGGAGCGGAGCCACTAGTGCGTCCCCCGATCGCCGACGACCGTGACCTGGACTGGGATCTGGGTCCCCCGTCGCGCAACAACCGCCGAATGATCGTTGTCGTCGTCTCGATCGTGGGAGCGATCCTGGTGGCGATCGGTGGGTGGCACCTGCTGGGAGGGGGATCCGAGCCCTCGTCCCTCTCGACCGCGAAGGTCGTCCCCGAGGGCGTGGTGCTCGCCCCGCCCTCCGCCTACGAGAGCGAGGCCGGCTACCCCATCGGGTTCCCGCACACGGAGCTGGGAGCGGCCTCGGCTGCGGCGGCCGCGCTGGAGGCGGCGTGGACGCTGGACGTCGGCCAGGCCGAGCACGCCGCGGTCCTCTACGCCCCGCCCGAGCAGCAGGAGGCGGCCCGGGCGGGCGCGCGGGCCGCGGTCGCCGGATGGCGCGAGACCCTCGGCCTTCCCAAGACCGGCCCCCTTCCCGAAGGGGCCGCCATGCGGACGAAGACGATCGGGATCCAGTGGCGCCCCCGCTCCAAGGACCTGATCCAGGTCTCCGTCCTGGTCCAGGTGACCGCGACCAAGGGCATCCAGGACACCGGCCCGACCTACTCCAGCCCGTACGCCATGAACCTGCTCATGACTTGGAACCCCACCATGCGCGGCCCGAACAACGGCGACTGGGTCAACATCCCCGACCCCGTCTCCGCCGCCGTGCCCCAGGTCGCCCTACCCGGTACCCCCGAGTTCACCGCCGCGGGCTGGAAGCCCCTGTCCGGCCCCGATCCCACCCCCTAGATCGAGGAAGCCCATTCATGCCCCCACGCAGCCCGTCCCGGCGCGCCACCCTGGTGTCAGGACTTCTCCTGGCCGGGGTGTCCGCCACGACCAGCGCGATCATCGCCCAACCCTGGAGCGCCCTGGCCGAACCCGGGGTCGACACCACGACCCCCGCGTTCACCCGCCAGGCCGCGTCCGACGCCCCCCCGCCCGCGCAGTCCGGCCTGCCCCCGCGCTCGGAGTCCGAGGGTTCGTCGGTTTCCGGCGGAAGCTCGTCGGACACCCGCTCCTCCGCCTCGGAGCGGAACTCGCGGGAGAGCGGCTCCGCCCCCTCCGGCTCCTCCGGTTCCTCCCGCTCCTCCCGTTCCTCGGACGAGCCGTCGGTCACCAGGAACTCCGCTCCCAGGAGAGACCCCTCGTCCGACGTCGAGGCCTCCACCGCGCGGCAATCCCAGACGGCGACCCGCGAGCGCCGCTCCGGCGGTGATCCCGCCGAGGAGCCCTCAGCCGACGTCGACTCCTCGGACTCCGAGGACTCCTCGGACGAGCCGGACTCCTCGGACGAGGCTCCGCCCACCAGGAGGACCGCCCGGAAAACCTCCTCCTCCGAGAGCGGTTCCTCCAAGACCGGCTCGTCCAAGACCGGCTCGTCCGGGACCGGGAGGACCGCGGCGCGGCAGGCCCCGGCCACGACCAGCCAGTCCCGCTCCGCCAAGACTTCCGCGTCGCCTTCGAGGAGTAAGGCCGCCGTGGAGGCGACGAAGGTCAAGTCCGCCCCGGACCCGGCCGACAAGCCGGAGACCAAGCAGTCCCCCGCGCCCGCTGAGACACCGGCCCCGGTGCAAGGCACCCAGACGCCGGCCACGGGACAGAGCGACGCCCCCACCGCGACGCCCGCCCCGACCGCGACCCCGGCCACGACGTCCACGGCCGCTCCCGCGCCCTCGGACACGCCGAGCCCGACCGCGACCCCGAGCCCGACCGGGACCGCCAAGCCCGCGCCGCCGAAGGACACGCCGAAGCCCCCGAAGAAGACGCCGAAGCCGAAGTCCTCGGCGAGCGCGACCTCCAAACCCGCCCCACCGAAGGAGGCGCCAAAGGAGACGAAGGAGACGTCGAAGGAGACGTCGAAGGAGACGTCGAAGCCTGCGCCGCCTCAGGAGACGACGCCCCCGAGCGAAGAGGACACGACCGTACCGGCGCCCACCCCCAGCCCGGTGACCACGCCGACGGGCGCCGCCACCCACAGCCCCGCCCCGCCGCAGCAGACGCCCACCGCCAGCCCCACCGCGAGTCCCACCGGGAGCCCCACCGCGACCGCCGTTCCCACCGTGCCCGCCGAGGAGTCCACGGGAGCGCCGACCGGGGAGCCGGGGGTCCGGCCGACCGCCGTACCGTTCCCGCCGTCTCCGTGGTCGCGGAACGTCGTGCCGCTGCCGCCGCTGCGGCACTCCATCGTCGCGAGTGACTGCGGGCCGCAGCAGATCGCGGCGTGCTGGAGCCTCGCGCCCTGGCGTAGCCGTACCGCCGAGTTCGCCCCGGTGACACCGAACACCGACCAGCAGTCCTCGTGGGTGGCGCCCCAGTGGGCCTTCTCGCCGCCCGGCCAGGTCACCCCGGCCCCCAGCGGATCGGCCACCTGGACGCCGAACGTGGCCGGCTGCTGGAGCTTCAGCCCGTCCGCGCTCTGCGCCAGACCCTGGGAGCAGCGATCATGATGTCTCGATCCCATGTCCGATTAGCCGTACTCAGCGCGGTGGCCGCGCTGGCCGTCAGCAGCCTCACCGCCGCCCAGGGCCAGGTGCGCTCCGGCGAGGCCTGCACGTCCCCGACCGGCCAGTCCACCGCCGCCGAAGCCCTCGGCTGGGGGACGCCGGCCTGGTGCGCGGAGTTCAACGGCGCGCTCAATTCGGCCGACTGGGTGGTCTACGACTCGCCCGGACACGCGGGCAACGGCCGCCGCTCCCCCGGACAGCTCCTGCAGGGCAACGGGGCGCTCTACCTGTACGGCCGCGCGGACGGCACGACCGCCGGGCTCGCCAGCCGCCACAGCCAGACCTACGGCCGCTGGGAGACCCGCATCCGGCTCTATCAGGGAGCCGGCTCCTACCACCCCGTCGCCCTGCTGTGGCCGCAGGAGGGCGGGGGGAACGTGAAGAGCGCCACGGGTGAGGAGATCGACTTCCTGGAGGTCATCAACGACCCGGGCAGGCAGCGCCCCAACTTCTTCCTGCACACCCCGCAGGGTCAGGAGCAGGCGAACGCCGCCGTCGACATGACCGCCTGGCACACCTACGCCGTGGAGAACACCGCCAACGGGGTCGTCGGCTACCTCGACGGGAAAGAGTGGTTCCGCTCGGCCAACGCCACCCACAGCCCGATGTCGGCCTGCCTGCAGCTGGACTGGTTCCCCGGGCAGGGTGACTCGGGGGACGCGTGGATGGAGGTCGACTGGCTGCACATCTACTCCCTGAACTCCGGCGGCGGTTCCGGTAACGGCTCCGGCGGGTCGGGGAACGGGTCCGGTGGTTCCGGCGGCGGGACCGGTAACGGGTCCGGCAGCACCCCCAACACCCCCCCGAACAACGCCCCGGCCGACAACCGGAACGGCGCACCCAACGGGGGCCCCGGCGACAACCCGAACGGCGGTCTCGGCAACGACCCCAACGGGGGGTTCAACGACGCCCCCAACAGCGGCTTCGACGGGAGTTCCAACGACGACCCCGGCATCGGCTTCAGCGGCGGTTCGGACAACGGTTCCGACATCGACCCCGGCAACGGCTTCGACGACTTCACCGGCGGTTCCAGCGGCGCTGGGTGAGGCCGTCCGGGACCACGGAGGATCCAGGGGGGCGCGGGACACGGATCCCGCGCCCCCTTCGCCGTTTCCGGGCTCCCGGCCCCACCCGCCCCGCGCGACCCGCCGCCCCGCTCAGAGCGCGTACGGCCGAGCCTCGCGCCCCTCCCTCAGGGTGGTCCCCCACCAGATGAGCTGGTCGAGCATGACCTTGGCCGCGCCGTTCGCCCCGTCGGGCTCGATCAGCCTGCCCGACTCGTCGAACCGGTCGGTGACCCGGTGGAAGCTCACGGTGTCGCGCAGGGACACCACGTGCAGTTCGGCGAAGACGAGGCGGAGCTGCTCCACGGCGCGCAGGCCTCCCGAGTGCCCGCCGTACGAGACGAAGCAGACCGGCTTGGCCGCCCACTCGTGGCGGGCCGCGTCGATGGCCAGTTTCAGGATGGCGGGATAGCCGCGGTTGTACTCCGGGGTGACCACCACGAAGCCGTCGGCGGCGCCGACCCTGGCGGCGAGCGCGCGGGCCTCGTGCCCGGGGTCTCCGGAGGGGCCGGGCTGGAGCGGGGGAAGCGGGGTCCGGGCCAGGTCCATCACGTCCAGGCGCAGATCGCTCCGCCGCCCCGCCTGGTCGAGGAACCACCGGCCGACCGTCGCCCCGAGGCTGCCCTCCCGGGTGCTCGCGATGATCACTGCGATGTCCAGCACGGTGTTCTCCCTGGTCGACGGGCCACTACGATCACCGTGCAACCTCAAGTTCGGTTGAGGTCAACCGCCCTCCCGCCCGCCCGGTCAGGCACGCGGGCGGGATCCGGCGCCGGCTCCGTCACACCCGGCCGGCGGGGTCCGGCAGACGCAGTTCCAGCAGTTGTCCCGGCCACTCTCCGACCGTCAGGGACTCGGTCCTGGTGAAGCCCTGGCTCTCGTAGTAGGCCACGAGGCGGCCGTCGTCACCGGCGTAGCAGTCGACCCGCAGGAGCGAGACCCCCCGCTCGGCCGCCTCCGACCGGGCGCGTGCCAGCAGCTCGGAGCCGACACCGTGACCGCGGAAGCGCTGGTCGATGACCAGGGCCTGGACGTACAGCTCGGGCTCGGGGGCCGGGGCGACGTAGTCCATCGGGGAGCCGAGCACGGCGCATCCGGTGGGCTCCCCGTCGATCTCGGCGATGCGCATTCCGCCCGAGGCGGCCCAGGAGGTGACCCGCTCCACCCGGGCGGGATCCGCGGAGAACGGCCGGCTGCCCCACTGGCCGGTACGGCCCCGCGCCGTCAGCCACGCAACGGCGCCGTCGAACATGCCCAGCACAGCCGGGACGTCGCCGCCGTTTCCGTCACGGATCCTCATCCGCGGATCGTAACAGGAGCCCATACACCAAGATCTGCCAATTTAATGGTTACTTCTGGTCACACTGGCTGATTCACGTTTCTTATCCCCCTCTTACGGAGGATCAGTACACTCGGCGACGGCCGGATTCCGGCTCCACGGTCGCGGGCGCGTAACGCCCCGGCCCATCCTCCCCCAGGAGACACGTGAGTAGCGGGTTGATCGGCGCGCCCACGAAGCCGTCGGACAAGGCCTCGCCCCGGCGGCGTCGCAGATGGCTGTGGTGGCTCGTGGCCGCCGTCACCACCGTCGTCCTCCTGGTGGGGGCGACGGTGACAGGCGCCTATTTCAAGCTGAGCGGCAACGTCAAGCACATCGACGTGCCCGACGAGGATCTGGGTGCCCGCCCCGTCAAGGTCGCGACCAAGGCGATGAACGTCCTGGTCGTCGGATCGGACCAGCGCAGCGGCAAGAACGCCAAGTACGGCAAGTTCCCCGGCGAGCGCACCGACACGATCATGCTCGCGCACATCTCCCCCAAGCGGGACAACGCGATGGTCGTCAGCTTCCCCAGGGACTCGATGGTCCAGCTTCCCGAGTGCCGGGCCAGGCAGGGACTGCCAGGCCAGAAGGCGCACCTGGGCATGATCAACGAGTCGTTCAACTCCGGCGGGATCGGCTGCACCTGGAAGACCATCGAGTCGCTCACCGGCATCCACATCGACCACTTCGTGAAGGTCGACTTCACCGGCTTCAAGGACATGGTCGACGCGGTCGGCGGGGTCGAGGTCTGCATCCCCGAACCGATCCACGACAAGAAGGCCCTGCTCACCCTTCCCGCGGGCAGGCAGACGCTCAAGGGCGAGCAGGCCCTGGGCTACGTCAGGGCCCGCTACAGCCTGGGCGACGGCTCCGACATCGGGCGCATCCAGCGTCAGCAGATGTTCATCGCCTCGATGATCAAAAAGGTGATGAGCGGCGAGACGCTCACCGACCCGGCCAGGCTCTTCGGCTTCCTCGACGCGGCCACCAAGTCGGTCACCACCGACCCCGCCCTCACCCCGACGGTCATGAAGGACCTGGCGACCAGCGCCCAGGGCCTGGCCGCCGGGCAGATCCACTTCATCACCACCCCCTGGCGCTACTCCGTCACCTACCCGGGCCGGGTCGAGTGGGTCGAGCCGCAGAGCAAGAAGCTCTTCCAGATCGTCGCCAAGGACACGTCGGTCACCGGTTCCGGGGTCAAGGGCGGCCAGTCCAGGGTGCCCAGGTCGAAGATCCAGGTCGAGGTGCGCAACGGCACCGCGCGGAAGGGCCTCGGCGGGCTGGTGGCCGTACAGCTCGAGGAGCGGGGCTACCACATCGCCAAGATCGCCGACGCTCCGCACAAGCCGTACCCGAAGACCACGATCGCGTACTCGCCGAAGGGCGCGCCCGCGGCACCGACGCTGACCCGCGACGTGCTCAAGTCCACCGGCAAGCTCGTCCAGTCGGCGACCACGCCCAGGCTCATCCTGACCATCGGCGACGACTGGAGAGGGCTCAGGCCGCCCAAGCAGAACGACGTCGACAGCCTGAAGGGATTCGACGCGACCCACGACTCCTGCGCGGACGCCTGACCGTCACCGGGACCGGCCACGCCCGGCCGTCACCACCGGGCACGGACGGTTGTCACCGCCGGGCACGGACGGTTGTCACCGCCGGGCACGGACGGCCCTGTCGCGCGCCGAGGACCGATCGTCTTCATTGAGGCCGAGGGCCGATCGTCCCCATTGAGTAGGGTGCGAAGCATGTTGCACGGGCGGGCCGCCGAACAGGCCGTGATCGATCGGCTGCTTGCGGACGCCCGGGCGGGCCGCAGCGGCGCCCTGCTCGTCCGGGGCGAACCGGGCATCGGCAAGACGGCGCTGCTGGACTACGCCGCCTCCTCGGGAGAGATGCGGGTGATCCGCGGCACCGGGGTCGAGTGGGAGGCCGAGCTGCCGTTCGCCGGGCTGCACCTGCTGCTGCGCCCGGTGCTCGACCGGGCGGACGCGCTGCCCGAACAGCAGAAGCGGGCCCTGCGGGCCGCCTTCGGGCTGGCCTCGGTACAGGCCGGAGATCGGCTGCTCGTCGGTCTCGCGGTGCTGTCCCTGCTGTCCGAGCTGGCCGAGGACGGCCCACTGCTGATGCTGATCGACGACGCCCAGTGGCTCGACCGGGCCTCGACCGACGCGCTGCTGTTCGCGGCACGACGGCTGGACGCGGAGGGGATCGCGCTGCTTCTCGCCGCACGCGAGCCGTTCGCCGCCCAGGGCATCGCCGAGCTCCCGCTCGAAGGGCTCGACGCCACGGCGGCCGCGGCGCTGCTGGGCGGCGAGGTCAGCCCCGTCGTCCGCTACCGCGTGCTGGCCGAGGCACGCGGCAACCCGCTGGCGCTGATCGAACTGCCCAAGGCGGCGCTCGGAGACGGCACCGCGCTACCGCTCACCGGCCGGGTCCAGGACGCCTTCCTCGGACAGGTCAAGCGACTGCCCGAGGCGACGCAGGGACTGCTCGCCGTAGCCTCCGCGGAGGACACCGGCGACCTGGAGATCGTACTGCGGGCCGCGGCCGGGTTCGGCGACCACCTGGAGGACCTCCATCCCGCGGAGAGCGCGGACCTGGTCCGGGTCAACGCGGGCACCGTGATCTTCCGGCATCCCCTGGTCAGGGCCGCCGTCTACCAGGGGATCCCGCCCAGTCTCCGCCTCGCCGTGCACAGGGCGCTGGCGGAGGCGCTGGACGGGCCGGACGACGCCGACCGGCGCGCCTGGCACCTGGCCATGGCCGCGACCGGCCCCGACGAGGAGGTGGCCGCCGAGCTGGAGCGCACCGCCGTACGGGCGAACGACCGCAACGGTTACGCCGCCGCGGCCACCGCCTACGAGCGCGCGGCCCGGCTCAGCACGCGGCCCGGCAGCCAGGCGCGGCGGCTCACGCTCGCCGCGGAGACGGCGGCGTGGGCCGGGGAGCTGGAGCGCGCGGGGGTCCTCGCCGAACAGGCCGCCCGCCGACTCGCCACGCTCACCACGGCCGAGCGCCCCCAGGACACGAGGCAGGCCGGCGGCCCGGGACGTCCCGAGCAGGCCGGTGGCCCCGGACGCCCCGAGGCCGAACACGCCGGAGGCGCGGGACGTCCCGAGGCCGAGCACGTCGAAGGCACGGGACATCACGAAGCCGAGCACACCCACGGCGCGGGACGTTCCGAGGCCGAACACGCCGAGGGCACGGGACACGCGGAGCTCCTGGCCCGTTTGACGCACGCCCGCGCGACGGCCGACTTCCTGCGGGGGGCACCGCACACCGCGCACGAGGCGCTGCTCGACGGCGCCGCGGCGGCCGAGAGCACGCGGGCGGCGCGCATGCTGCTCCAGGCTCTGCACACCGCCTGGTACATCGGTGCGCCGGAGCTCGACCGCACCGTCGCCAGGCTCCGCGCGCTGTCCCTGCCCGGCGGGGATCCACTGGCGCCGATCGTCGCGTTCATCACGACGACACTGCCGTCGAGCCAGTGGCACGGCCAAGAACGTCCGCCGGGCCGGACGCCGTTCACCGGCGCCGATCCGCTCGACTCCACCGCTCGCCGTACCGGCGCCCCCAAGGGGCAGCGACACGGGCGAGAGCACGGCGGAGGCGGCGCAGGGGAGGCGCCGCTTTCGCTGAGTGAGGTGGTCGCCGCGGCCCGGCGAGCGGGCGCGGACAGTCCCCGCGACCTAGTCCAGGTCTGCGGTGCCGGGCTGGCCGCCGGACAGGACGACGAGGTCCGCGAAACGGCCAGGACGCTGGTCGCCGAGGCCAGGACGCTGGGCGACATCGGGGTGCTGCCGACGCTGCTGTTCTTCCTCTCCGAGACCGAACTGTTCGGCGGGCTGCACCGCGACGCGCTGGTCACCGCGACCGAGAGCCTGCGCATCGCGCGGGACACCGGTCAACTGCAGTGGGCGGGCCAGATGAACGGTTTCCTGGCCTACCTCGCCGCGCTGGGAGGCGACGACGAGCGCTGCCACCGGCTCGTGGACGAGGCGCTCGCCTCCGGTTCGGCCGGAAGCGGATGGACCATGTGGGCGCTGGGCGTCCTCGACCTCGGGCACGGCCGGGTAGAGGCCGCACTGTCCCGCCTTGAGCCCAGGGCCGGCGGATATCAGGTGGCCGAAACCCGGTGCGTGCCGGACCTGGTGGAGGCGGCCGTACGGCTCGGCGTCCCGGAACGCGCCACCGGGCCCTTCGACCTCTACCGGAAGTGGGCCGGTGAAACGCGACAGCCGTGGGCCGAGGCCCTGGTGCTGCGCTGCCGGGCCCTGCTGGAGGACTCGGAGGAGTACTTCGTCTCGGCGCTGGGACTCGGAGGACGGCCCTTCGAACGGGCCAGGACCGAGCTGCTCTACGGGGAGTGGCTGCGCCGTACCCGCAGGAAGGCCGACGCCCGCACTCACCTGCGCGCCGCGCTGGAGGTGTTCGAGCGACTTGAGGCCACGCCGTGGGCGGGACGGGCGCGGGCGGAGCTGAACGCCACCGGCTCCGCCGCCCCCGCGACGTCGGCGCCGGGCATCCTGGCCCGGCTCACCTCACAGGAACTGCAGATCGTACGGCTGGCCGCGCAGGGCCTGTCGAACCGCGACATCGCCGCCCAGCTCTTCCTCAGCCCGCGGACGGTCGGCTACCACCTCTACAAGGCGTATCCCAAGCTCGGAGTCGCCTCCCGCGGCGAATTGGGCTCGATTACCTTGTCCGACTAAAAGAACATAAGAGCTTATTTCGCCTTTGCATACCGATGAAGACCCGGCACCTATAAAGGGGAAAAGGGCTTCTCGGGGGGAACGGTGGCGTCACGGCGAGGACCTCGCTCGATCCGAGCCCGAGCGACACTCACCACAATCATGATCTTCGCGGTGGTGTTGGCGATCGGCTCAATCGCGACCTCACTGGGCGTGCGCGCCAGCGTGCTGAACCGGACGACCGAGACCGTGGCCCGGGCCGCCCGGCAGATCCACCAGATAGACCACAGGATCGACGGCCTCCTCCCGACCCAGCAGGTCGACCGCCTGCAGATCGTCACCCGCGACGGGCGGGTCGTCGCGGCCAGTCCGGCACTGGAGGGACAGCCCGCGATCAGCCGCGTGTGGCCGCCCGAAGGCGACACCCGGGTGGAGACGAGATCCTGCACCACGTCCGCCCAGGGCAGGCAGTCGTGTCTCATCGTCGTGGGCTTCCGGGGCCTCGAGGCCCCCTACGGCGACGTCATGGTCTACGCGGCGACGCCCGAACCGCCACTGCTCACCGGCCACACCCTGGAGATCGGGCTGTTCGGCCTATCCGCCGCACTCCTCGCGCTGCTGGGGTGGGGCACCTGGCAGGCGGTCGGCAGGACTCTGGAACCGGTGGAGCGGATCCGCAGGGAGATGTCCGAGATCACCGCCTCCGACCTCAGCCGCCGGATGTCCGTCTCCGACGGAGACGACGAGATCACGGAACTCACCCGGACCATAAACGCGACCCTCGAACGGCTCGACCGGGCCGTGCAGCAGCAGCGCCGCTTCGCCTCCGACGCCTCGCACGAACTGCGCACCCCGCTGACCGGACTGCGCACCAAGCTCGAACTCGCGCTGGCCGACCCCGACGTCGAGAACCCGGTCAGCACGATGCGCTCCGCGCTGGCCGACGCCGAGCGCCTCCAGGCCATCGTGAACGACCTGCTACTGCTCGCCCGCCTCGACGCCGGGGTGAACGCCGAACCGGAGCGGATCGACCTCGCCGAACTGGTCTCGGGCGAGGTGAAACGACGGCCGGCCCGGCACGAGGTGCTCACCGACCTGGACCGCGACGTGGTCGTCCGGGGCAACAGGATCCAGCTCTCCCGGCTACTGACCAACCTGCTCGCCAACGCCGACCGTCACGCGGTGAACAAGGTCGCGGTCCACGTCGGCAGGGAGGGCCGCGACGCCGTCGTGGAGGTCGCGGACGACGGCCAGGGCATCGCCCCGGAGGACCGCGAGCGGATCTTCCAGCGCTTCACCCGCCTCGACTCTGCCCGCAGCCGCGACGCGGGGGGAACCGGACTCGGCCTGCCCATCGCCAGGGACATCGCCTCGGCTCACCAGGGCAGCCTGTACGCCACCGACAGCAGAACCGGCCACGGCGCCCGTCTCGTCCTACGCCTCCCCCTGTCCCCCCTCTGACCCGACCCCCCATCCTCAATTCCCTCCTGCCGCCCCCGTCCTCAAGCCCCTCCCACCGCTGTCCTCTCCCGAGAGGCCCCCGGGCACCGGTACGGCGAGCAGCGTCACGAAGACGTCCGGCGCCGGAAACGGCGCGCAACCCGCCGGGTACCCCCGCTCCTGGTGCGTTTCCGCTCTGGGCACGCCCCGGTCCCGGCGACCGGATCGCAGGCGTGAGCCTCAGTCGTCGCGCCGGACGTGGACCGGGTCGCCGACCTCGACCAGGCGGAAGATCCGCTCGGCGACGTGCGAGGGAACTCTGACACATCCGTAGGCGGGGCGGCCGGCCGGAGACGGCACGGCGTAGGAACCGGGCCCGGTTGTGGGGATCACACCGGCCGGGAGGCCGGAGCCGCCGGACGGCCTGGACGTGGGCGCGTGGCCGGAGCCTCCGAACAGGGGGGAGGCACCCGTGGAAGCGGGGCCGATCGCCGGAGCCGGTCCGACCGGGTGGGAGCGGCCGGAATGACGGACCGGACCGAAGGAGGGGGAAAGGCCGGTGGACCGTGGCGGGTCGGCGGGCTCGACGGGCGGCAGAGCGTACACGGGCTCCTTCACCCAGCGCACCGGCTTGACCGGAAGCTTCAGAAGGATGGGACGCGCCGGTCGGACCGGGTGGGCCGGCCCGCCCAGGGGAGCCGGAGAGGGGGAACCGCTCAGGGGAGCCGGGGTGGGGGAGACAGACGCCCGCCCTGCCTCACCGACGGAACCTGCGGATCCGGCGGGCCCGGTGGCCCCGGTGAAACCGGCCGCCCCGGCGGATCCCGCGGACCTGGCGGACCCCGCGGAGGTCGTTTCTCCCGTGGGACCGCCACCCCGCGCCTCGTTTCCGGTGGCACCGGGGAGCCCTGCCCGGGGACCGCTCTCGAAGGAGAACGTCTCGTACACCGAGGCCAGTGGATCCGTGCCTAGGTGCGGGACACGCCTGACGACGCTGAAGTCGCCGACCGGGGTGGTCGCCGCCGTGCTTCCGCCGTACTGGCAGAAGGAGGCCCCGTCACCGACGGTGACGTGGGAGATCAGCATCGGGCGGCGCTCCCGGTAGACGATGAGGAGCTGACGGTCCAGGTCGATCTCCACCCGCCGGGGCTCCCCGTCGGGAATGAGCGGCGGCAGCGTTCGCGGCCGGGCGAGGGCCCGCCAGGTCTCCTGCCCGACCCCGTCCCGGAGTTCGAGTCCCTGGGACTTCTGGAAGGCCCAGACGGCGGACTGGGTCTCCGCGCCGTAGTAGCCGTTCACCAGGCCCGGTGCGAACCTCAGCTTCTGCAGCCTGCGCTGTAGCCGCTCCACGGGCTGGCTGTAGTCACCGGGACGCAGGTGCCTGCCTCCGGTCGGCACCGGGGCCGCGAACCCCAGCACCCCGAGGGACACAGCCACTGTTCCCGCCAGGTACTTGATCACATGGCGATAATTACCCTCTCGGTCGAAGGCCGCCGTGGCGGGGATCGCAAAGAATCGCCCAGCCCGTGATGGCCCGAGCCGTTCGTGTGCAAAAATTGGGCCATGCACAGAGTCGTGGTGCTCGCTCTGGACGGCGTCATCCCCTTCGAACTGGGCATTCCGGCGCGGATCTTCGGCCTGGCCAGGGGAGCGGCCCGCGAACGGCTCTACGAGGTCGTCACCTGCACCGTGGACGGCGGCCCGGTCCGCACCGACGCCGACTTCTCGGTCTCGGTCGACCACGGAGCCGAGGCACTGGCCACCGCCGACACCGTGGTGCTCCCCGCCACCCACAGGCTCGGCCCGATCTCCCGGGAGGGAAGGCTTCCGGAACCGCTGGCCGAGGCGATCGGCCGCATCAGGCCGGGCGCCCGGCTGGTCTCGATCTGCACCGCCGCCTACGTGCTCGCGGCGGCCGGGCTGCTCGACGGCCGCCCCGCCACCACGCACTGGAGCAGCACGGAGGCGTTCCAGAAACTGTTCCCCGAGGTCAAGGTCAACCCCGACGTGCTGTTCGTCGACGACGGGGACGTGCTGACCTCGGCGGGGGTCGCCGCCGGGATCGACCTCTGCCTGCACATCGTCCGCCGCGACCACGGCAGCGAGGTGGCCAACCACGTGGCCAGGCGCTGTGTCGTACCGCCGTGGCGTGACGGCGGCCAGGCCCAGTTCATCGAACGCCCGATCCCCGAACAGCCCACGGCCGCGACCGCCGCGACCAGGACCTGGGCGCTGGAACGCCTGAACCGGCCGCTCTCCCTCGCCGAACTGGCCGCCCATGCCCGGATGAGCCGCCGCACCTTCACCCGGCGTTTCCGCGACGAGGTCGGCCTCAGCCCTGGCCAGTGGCTCACCCTCCAGCGGCTCGAACTGGCCCGCCGCCTGCTGGAGACCAGCGACCTCCCCGTGGACGACGTCGCCGAGCAGGCGGGGTTCGGCACCGCCGCCTCACTGCGGCAGCATCTGCAGGCGACCGTCGGCGTCTCACCGATGGCCTACCGCCGTACGTTCCGGCCGTCGGCCGACCAGCCGGTCAGCCGTGGCGCAGGTGCTCGCGGCTGAGATCGAGCAGCATCCGGACGTGGACGTCGGCGAGGCGGTAGTAGATCATCCGCCCCGCCCGGCGGCTGGCCACGATGCCCGCGGTCCGCAGCAGCCTGAGCGCGTGCGAGACGGCGGTGTCACTGACCTGGACCGTTTCCGTCAGGTCGTAGACACACAGCTCACCGGCTTCGAGCAGGGCGTACAGAAGCCGGGCCCTGGTCGGGTCACCCAGCAGCCGGAACAGGTCGGCGAGCTGGGTCGCCTCCTCCGCGGTGACGAGCCCGTCTTGTGTCACTGCCGGCTCGGTTTCGTCAGACTCCGCGGGAGCGCGTGTGTCGAGTGCGGTGGCGGCATCCATGGGCGAACTCCTGAACAGATGCTCAAATGATAATCACTATCATATCAAGTTCTCCATCCGGGTTATGGAACGTTCTCCATCCGGTTTTACGGAACGCGCGAACCACGCCTCCCACTCG
The DNA here is from genome assembly GCF_040683035.1 of Streptosporangium sp. NPDC051022. Classification (NCBI taxonomy): domain Bacteria; kingdom Bacillati; phylum Actinomycetota; class Actinomycetes; order Streptosporangiales; family Streptosporangiaceae; genus Streptosporangium; species Streptosporangium sp. NPDC051022. The sequence continues at coordinate 248,025 of NZ_JBFBCF010000009.1, forward strand.
TGTCAAGGCCCCCGCCGTCACCCGCCACCGTCACCTGCCGTCACCTGCCGTCGTCTGACGCCGTCACCGCCGACGGTCATCCGGCGCGGTCGTCCAGCACAGTCGTTCGGCACAGTCGTTCGGCACGGTCGACGGAGCCGGCAGAAGGCCGTCAGGCGGCAGGGGCGGCGCTCAGCGGCTCCGCGATGTCCTCCAGGCTCCTGCCCTCCGCCTTGACGCCGAGGAACATCTCGACCACCCCCGCGGCGATCATGAGGATGGCGCCGACGCAGAAGGCCAGCGCCGTATCACCCGGCCTGCCGCTCTCCACGAGGTTGGCGAAGACCAGCGGACCGGCGATGCCGCCGACGAAGGTGCCGACCGCGTAGAAGAAGGCGATGGCCATGGCCCGCGTCTCCATCGGGAAGATCTCGCTGACCGTCAGGTAGGCCGCGCTCGCCCCGGCCGAGGCGAAGAAGAGCACCACGCACCAGCAGGCGGTCAGCGTGAAGGCGGTCAGCATCCCCTGGTCGAACAGCCAGGCCGTGCCGAGCAGCAACACCCCCGAGCCGACGTAGGTGGCGGAGATCATGGGAACGCGGCCGACGGTGTCGAACAGGTGCCCGAGCAGCAGGGGGCCGAGGAAGTTTCCGACCGCGATGACGGCGAAGAAGTAGCCGGTGGTGGTGTCTATCTTGAAGAAGGTCGACAGGATCTGCGCGTATCCGAAGGTGATGGCGTTGTAGAGGAACGCCTGCCCGACGAAGAGGGAGAAACCGAGGATCGTACGCCTGGGATAGCGGGCGACCATGGTGTGGGCGATCCGCCCGAAGCCGATGGATCCGCGCTGGTGGATGGTCATGGACCGCTCGGGCTCGTCGAGACGCACCCCCTTCTCCCGCTCGATCCGCGCCTCGATGTCGTCGACCAGTTCCTCGGCCTCCCGGTCCCGGCCGTGGATGAACAGCCAGCGTGGGCTCTCCGGCACGTGCCGCCGTACGAGCAGGATGCCCAGACCGAGAACGACGCCCAGGCCGAAGGCGATGCGCCAGCCGATGTTCGCCGCGAAGCCGCCGAGCAACGGCACGGTCAGCAGGGCTCCGCCCGCGGCGCCGAGCCAGTAGCTGCCGTTGATGACGATGTCGATCCGGCCGCGGTGACGGCTGGGGATGAGCTCGTCGACGGCGGAGTTGATCGCCGCGTACTCGCCGCCGATGCCGAAGCCGGTCAGGAAGCGGAACAGGAAGAACCACCACGCCGAGAACGACAGCGCGGTCGCGGCGGTGGCGACCAGGTAGACGACCATCGTGATGATGAACAGTCTTTTGCGGCCGAACCTGTCGGTGAGGTGACCGAAGAACAGCGCCCCGAGGCATGCCCCGGCCACGTAGAGGGCGGCCGCCGTACCGGCCACCTGGGTCTGGGTGATCTCCAGGCCACTACCGGGCTTGGCGAGCTGGGCGGAGAGGTTGCCGATGATGGTCACTTCGAGACCGTCGAGGATCCAGACGGTTCCGAGACCGATGATGATCATCCAGTGCCACCGTGACCAGGGCAGCCGATCCAACCGCGCGGGGACCTTCGTGGTCACCGTCCCCGTCTCAACGTCGCTCATGACGCGACCGGCTACCCCTGGGGGATCCCCCCATTCCCGGCGATCCCCTTGTCACAGGTCAACATGGTCGTACGGCTCCGCGATCGGATCGCGAAGCCGTAGGGGCGATGTCACGACGCCCCCGGAGGACACCGGACGGCCCGTCCCCGTCGCCCGCCGACGCCGGTCAGCGAAGGGCGCACGGTTCCCGGAGTCCTCTCGTGCCCGGCCCCCAGGGGAACGGGGACTCCTTCCGTTCCGCGTGCCGGGCGTCGACGAAAGATGATGGGAGATGTTGGGAACGGTCTCCCAACGAGGTTTCCCTGCCGAGGACGCCGGCTGTCGTGCACCATGGCATCCGTGAAGCGAAACGACGAATCCGTCTGGAACCCCCGGACCCCGTCTGACCCCTGCGACGACCGGGCGGGTTCCCGGCCGGGAGAATTTTCCTGACCGGAGTGGGCCTTCAGGGCAGGCCGTACTTTTTCCTGATCGCCTCGGCCTCCTCCTTGGACACCTGACGCGGCGTGCGAGCCAGCACCTGACGCAGGTCGGAAACGATCCGGTCCGCCGAACCACGCAGACGCGTACGGTACTGGGTGAACTGCCCGTCGAAACGTTTGGCGGCCGGTCCCGACCACACCGCGCCGGACTGGAGAGCCCGGAAGGGCGCCTCTGTCGTTAGGGAGTCGCCTGCCTTGAGCTGTTCGGCTCCTAGATGCACGAACTCGGAGGCCAGTTTCGCCGACAGGTAGCCCCGCGACGGGTTCTGCGGTGAGCTGTCGTGGTCGCGGAAGACGAGCGTCGCGGCTTCCAGTGCCTTGCCCAGTGCCTCTCCGCCGTCGCTCATACTCCAGTCGGTCAGGAAGTGCTTCAGGGCGGTGGGATCGCCGGCGAAGAAGTCCTGGGCCGCTGCGGGGTTCTTACCGAGTGCCTCCATGAGAGGCACCATGACCTTCGACTTCACACCGGGAGGGAACGGCTCCCGATCCCACGCGTCGATCTTCTTGGCGAGCGCCAAAAGGAACGGGGAGGCGAAGGTGCCGTGCTCGAGTGCCAGCGCGACCGCCTGGTACTCGTTGCCCGGCCAGCCGAGAGCGGGCCTGGAAGCGAGTTCGTCACGCCAGGCGTCGCTCAGCTTCGAGCTCGCCGTGCCCAGTGTCTTGCCGAGGGCGACCTGGAGCCGCGTCGCCTTCTTGTCTTCTCCCCGTTCCACCGCCTTCGTCATCAGTTCGCGGAACCTCGTCGCGCCCAGTGCGTTCATCAGCCCCGTGGCGAACGTCGTGTTTCCCGTGCGCTTTTCCAGCTCGGCCACGGTCTTCTCGTCGACCTCGCCGTTCTCGGCGGCCTCGGTCAGTTTGAGGGTCGCGGCGTAGACGTCGGGGTCGTGGGCGGCCTTGCCGTACAGGGTTTCGTCGAAGGCGGCCAGGCCGGCGGGGACGGTGGCGGAGGCTCCCCACGCGGTGTGTTCGGCGCGGATGGTCTCGCTGCGGCGGCGTAGGTCGGGGCGGCTGGTGCCGATCCAGCTCCGGACCTCGCGCAGGGCGTTCAGGCCGGAGGTGTCCAGGTCGAGTTTCTGCAGGGTGCCACGGACCCGTGGCTCGTTGCGGCCGAGGATCTCCTCCGCCATGCCGAGCCCTCGTTCGAGCTCGTCCATCGCGGCCGGATCGATCCCCGAGTACTCACCGTCCACACCCGGGAGCGTGGTCGAGGAGGGGTGCGGCATGGGTGAGGGCGGAGCGGCGGGGGATGCCGGCGGCTGGGCGGGACGTCGAGCGGCCAGGGACGGCCGAGGGGGCGGGGAGGCCGTCGGCAGTGGCGAGGGCGTGGGGTACGGGTGGGCCATAAGGACGACGGGCTCCAGCGCGGTCGGCGGGACTCGGCAACTCCGGTGACAAGATTGTTTTCAATCTGTCTTCCGACAAAGATCTATACGAGTCCGGCATTTCGATTAATTCGTATTTTGTGCGCGACACGAGCGGTGGACGGATCCCAGTGTCCTACAGAACTCCGGCCCCCAGCACCTTGCGAAACTCACCGACGACAGGACGATTCCGCCGCTCGAAGGGTACGGCACGCAGTACCATCTGTCCGGTTTCAATGATGTAGGTGTCGCGACGGTCGGCGGGCAGGGAATCGATCACCGCTACCGCTCGGCGCATTCCCTCTTCCACGCCTCCGTTGACAACCGCGCACAGTGCCTCGTGAAGCCTGACATTCATCTGATATTGATGGCTTCCAGTGATCCTGAGGGTGTTGTCTCGGGCGGTGTCCGCTTTGGTTTCGTCGCCCGCGCCAGCGTAGACCCAGCTTTCTGCGAAATGGACCTGGCTCGCCGTCCAGAAACCGAATGAATCCCCTGATACCCCCTTTTCTGCGAGGTCGAGAAGGGCGTTCAGCGTCTGACGCGCCTCGTCGTGTCTGCCGGACAGAGACAGCGCCTTCGCCCGAGTGGCCAGCAGGGTGAGAGAGGGCTTACCCGCGAGCCGTTCGGCCTCGCCGAGAAGGTGCAGGATCGTCTTCTCGGTGCGCTGTCCGTAGAGACCGCCTGCCGCTTCCTCCGCGCGGACCAGCACGCGCGTCTCCAGATCCCCGGAGGCGTCGGCCGCCCGGCGGGCCGTCTGCGACCAGCGGATGGCGGATCCGTGCTGGCCCAGGCAGGTCATCCTGTTGGCCTGAAGGTTGGAGAGCACGGCGATGACCCGTTGCAGTCCCGGCGCCTCGGCGGGGGCCGAGCCCTCCAGCTGACGCCGCAGCGTGAACAGGTCGACGACTAGGTCGGCCGCCACCTGCTCGGGAGGGCGTGTCCGCAGCGCGTGCAGATGGTCGGCGCAGGCCAGGTTCCAGTCCTCCACGCTGCGGAAACCTTCGTCGAGGGACAAATCAAGAAGGCGACGGATCGGCTCACCGGAAATGCCGAGCGTTCCGATTCCGGCTACCGCGAGTCGCAGAAGTCGACGACGCTCCACGGCGTCCTCCTCGTTGCGGATCGAGGGTTCGTTTTCGATGGTACTCCCGGCCAGCCTTTCCATATCAACCACAAGAGCGCGAATTGCCACAAGCTGACCGTTGGCTCCGAGAACCTCGTCAATCGCCCGTACGTGGTCGGCGTGTGGACGGGCGAGGCCGCGCTCCCAGCGCGACAGCTCACCATTGTCGACATATGCCTTTTGGGAGACTTCTCGCATTGAGACGCCTCTGACTTCTTCCCGCCAATGGCGCATCAAAGCACCCAGAAGATGCCACGGGGATTCCTGCGGATCAACGAGGTGAGAGGTGTATGGCATGTCCGCTCCGCTTGACGGTGCCGTTGGGGCACCGCCCCCAATGGCACCCCAATGACGTTTCCCTTCGAGGAAATCCAAATCTCTTCCACTATTACATCCGCGAGGCGAAAAGCCCCGGGAAACGGTGGATCCGTCCGCCGGCCACGAAACTCCGACCGGAAAGGCCCCTGCACCGTGACCGGCCCCCGGCACCGCGTCCCCCGTCCCGGAGACAGCCCTTCCTTGACGGCTGCGAGTGGGACGGCCCGCCGTACCGGACCGTGGACGCCGACACCCTTGACGAGTTGCGAGCCGAGATCCTCCAGCAGGAGGAGGCCGCCCTGCGCGCCGTCGCGTGGGACACGGCCGACGGCCGACGGCCGACGAGCGGGCGCGGCGGCGGCCCTTCCCCGGCGTCCACCGCCGCGCCGTACGACGTGCGGCTCGGGAAGGAGAGGCCCAGGCCGCACTCCGACGCGGCCTCCTCGCACTTGCGGAGAACACACCCGTACGGCACCGCCGGACGCGTGTTCGCGAGGACGCCGCCCGTACCGGCCACAGCCCCCTGTGGCCGGTACGGCCCCCCACCCCGGTCAGCCGGGATCTCCCGCCCCAGACAGCCCGGATCCCCCCTCCCGGACAGCCGGAATTCCCCGTTCCAGGGCGGTCAAGACTCCCCGCCTCGGGCAACCGGGACAATATGCCCACCTTTTCGGTACATTGCGCGGATATTGGGTGAGGCGAGGTACTGCCAGCTAGGGGGAGCGATGAAGGCCCGGATCACGGGCGTCGCGACGTATCTGCCGCAACGGATCATGACCAGCGCGGAGGTCGAACGGCGGATCGAGGGATATATCCCCCACCGAGGTGTCATCGAGCGACTGACCGGCATCCGGTCGCGCCACGTCGCCGACGACGACCAGCAGGCCTCCGACCTGGCGGTGGGGGCCGTCCGCCGCCTCGGCGACCACGCGGACGCCGACCTCCTGATCTTCGCCTCCGCCTCGCAGGACATGGTCGAGCCCGCGACCGCGCACATCGTGGCGGCCAAACTCGGGATGTCGTGCCCGGTCTTCGACGTCAAGAACGCCTGCAACAGCGTCCTCAACGGGATCCAGGTGGCCGAGGCATTGATTCTGACGGGAGCGCACCGCAAGGTGCTGGTCTGCTCCGGCGAGGTGCCGTCGCGGGCGATCCGCTGGCGGGTGCGGGACCACGCGCAGTTCGTCGACTCCTTCGCCGGATACACGCTGTCGGACAGCGGAGCCGCCGTGCTGGTGACCGCCGACGCCGAACGCGGGATCTTCTACCGCGACTTCGCGGCGGACTCGACGGCCTGGGCGATCGGCACCCTGCCCGGCGGTGGTTCGGTGCACCCCCGCGACCCGGAGTACTCCTACTTCCGGGGTGACGGGCGGCGGCTGAAGGAGGCGTTCGCACTGGCCGGGCCGGACATCTTCCTCAACGCGCTCAAGCGCACCGGCCTGGGCTGGGACGACTTCGCCGTCGTGGCCGTGCACCAGGTGGCGGTGCCGTACCTCGACTATCTGGCCACGGCGCTCGGCATCCCCGAGAACAGGCTCGTGGTCAGCCTCCCCGAGCACGGCAACTGCGCCTCCGCCACGCTGCCGCTGCAGCTCGCGCTGGGCGAGTGGAAGCCGGGTGACCGGGTGGCGCTGCTCGGCCTGGGCGGCGGGATCAGCACCGGCGTGATGCTGGCGGAGATGTGACCGAGGACGGGCGTGAGATCGGAGGGCCCGTGCCCGACACCGGCGAGGACGCGATGAACCTGTGGGTGGTCGTCCCCGCCTACAACGAGGCGGCGGGCATCGAGGCGACGCTCAGGGCGCTGGCCGGCCAGGACGACCGCGACTTCACGCTCGTCGTGGTGGACAACGCCAGCACCGACGGGACCGCCGAGATCGTCCGGCGGCACGGCGTCCAGGTGATCACCGAGACCAGGAAGGGCACCGGCGCCGCCTCCGACACCGGCGTGCGCCACGCCGTCGCCAACGGCGCGACCCACATCGCCAGGACCGACGCCGACTGCCTGCCCCGCGCAGACTGGGTGCGCAGCGTCCGGCGCGCGTTCGGCGACGGGCTGGAGATGATCGGCGGCAGGCTGCTGCCCAGGACCGACGAGTTCCCGCTGAGGTTCTGGGAGCGGCGGCTCATCCCGTTCGTGGTGGACGTGGCCGCGACGTTCGGCCGTTTCCGCCCCGGCAACCGGTCTCCGGAGTATCTCGGGCCTTACGTGATGATGCCCGGCTGCGCCATGGCCATCACGGCCTCGCTGTACGAGCGGGCCGGGGGTTTCCCGAGGACCGCGATCGAGGAGGTCCACGAGGACCGCGCCCTGGTCAACCGAGTCCGAAAGATCACCTCCGCGTACGGCTCGCGCCGCGACGTCGTCGTCTACGGTTCGGTCCGCCGCCTGCGGGCGTACGGCCTGGCGGGCACCCTGGCCTGGTACGCCGATCACCGCTACCGCCCCGAAGTGATCGACATCCGGTGAACCACGAGACCCGTCTCCACCTGGCCGCGCACCCCTTCGCCTATCCCCTGATGCGGCTGCTGGCCCGTCTCGGCCCCGTGGTCCGGGTCCCGGGGCTGGGGGTCGTGGTGAACGACGCCGCCACCGCGCGTGCCGTGCTGAACGACGAGCGCTTCCGCAAGGACGGCCCCGGATCCCCCGGCGACCTGTGGACACCGGTGCTCGGCCCCTCGGTGCTGCTCAACATGGAGGGGCCGGGTCACGCGGCGCTGCGCAGGAAGCTGATGCCGCTGTTCACCCCGGCGTACGTCTCGGCGCTGGTCACCGACGTGCTGCGGGAGCCGCTCGACGATCTCTCTGCGCGTCTGGAGCGGGGGGAGACGGTCGACCTGGTCGACTCCATGCGGACGATGGCCGGGGCGGTGATCTGCCGGGTGATCGGGCTGGGCGAGGTCTCGCAGGCGCGGGCCAGGGAGCTGTTCGCGGACGGGGAGCGGATCGTCTCGATGGTCTCGCTGCGCTCCCGGCGGTTGAACGAGCGGCAGGTGGCGATCGCCGGACGGGTGCTGGACGGGATCGGGGACATCGCGCAGGCCGCCTACGAGGCCGGGGACGAGTCCACGGTCATGGGCCGGATGCGGGCACAGGGACTGTCCGCCGCCGAGTCCCGCGGCGCGGCGGGCGCGTTCTTCCTGACCGGTACCGAGACGGTCGCCACGTTCGTCCCCAGGCTGATCGCCCTCCTGCACGACCACCGGACGCCGGTCGACGACTTGGACCGGGTGATCGAGGAGGCCATGCGGGTCACCACGCCGACGCCGGTGATGCTGCGCTCGGTCGGCTCGGCGGCCCGGGTCGGCCGGGTGGCGGTACGGCCCGGCGACAGGGTGCTGATCGTGACGCACAACTGCGCCCGCGCCTACGGCCCGTTCGACCCCGCGCGCAGGCATCCTCCCGAGCTGCGGCGGATCTGGTTCGGCGCGGGCCCGCACTTCTGCATCGGCTACCCGCTGGCCCTCGCCGAGATCCGGGCGGTGGCCTCGGTCCTGCTCTCCCACAACGTGCGCGTCGTACGGCGGCGCGCGGCCAGAGGAGTCCTCATTCCCACCTACGAGCACCTGTGGATCACGGCGGCATGAACGACATCGTCACCGGGATCCTGTCCGCGGCCGAACGGGAACCGGACCGGGTCGCCCTCATCGACGGCCGGGGCCGCGAGATCTCCTACGGCGAGCTGGCCCGCCGGGTGAGGGCGGTCCGCGACGCGATGACCGGCCATCCCGGGGGAACCTCTCCGTCCAGAGCGCGGGAACCCGGAGCGCGGGAACGGGGCACCGGGGAGACCGGGGAAACCGAGAAGATCGGGAAGAGCGGGGAGATCGAGAACGGCGTGCTGTTCGCGGTACGGCCCGGCGTGGACGCCGTGGCGCTCGCGCTGGGGGCCGTGGCCGCGGGCGGGACCCTTGTGCTCGCCGACCCCGGGCTGGCCCCCGACGTCCTCGCCGCCCGCATGACCGCCACCCGTCCCGGCTGGGTGGTCGCCGAGTCCCTGCTCTACACGCTGAGCGGCCCGCTCAAGGGGCCGGCCCGCCGTCGCGGCCTGCTGCTGCCGAACCTCCGCGACCCGCTTCCCGGACGGCCCGTCCGCCACCTCCACACGGGCCCCTGGCTGCCCGGCGTGCCCCGGGGGGCCCTTCGCCTGTCCCGGATTCTCAGGGCGTCCGGCCCTTCCGGTCCGGCGGACCCGGCAGGCGCCGTCCGCCGGGTCGCCGACCGCGCATCGGCGCCGGACGGGCCCGCGACACCGCCCGCCGTACCGGCGCCCGACGAGCGCGCTCCAGCCAGGCAGGAGGCCGGACGGGAAACCGGGCAGGAAACCGGGCAGGAAACCGGGCAGGAAACCGGGCAGGAAACCGGGCAGGAAACCGGGCAGGAAACCGGGCAGGAAACCGGGCAGGAAACCGGACGGGGAACCGGGCAGGAAGCCGGACGGGGAGCCGGATGGGGGGAGGGCGGAGCGGCGGGGCAGCCGGCGGCGGTGATCTTCACCTCGGGGACCACCGCCCGCCCGCGCGGTGTGGTGCACACCAGGGGGTCGCTGGCGGCGGGGCTGGAGCTGTTCCGCAGCGTCTTCCCGCTGGGACCCGGCGACGTCGTGCACACCGACCAGCTGATGCTGGGACTGCCCGCGCTGATGGCCGGGGCGACCTGGTCGCTGCCCGGAGGCGGGGACCTCGCCGAGGAATTGGCCGCCAGGAGGGCCACGCACACCTTCGCCGTCCCCGTTCACCTGGACAGGCTGCTCCGCCGGACGCCCAGGCTTCCCCGGACGCTGCGTTACCTGCTGCTCGGCGCCGCCCCCGCGCCCGCGGCCGTGCTCCGCAGGGCGATCGAGGCCGGACCGGAGGTGCTGTCGGTCTACGCGATGACCGAGGCACTGCCGATCGCGATCGCCTCGGCGCGGGAGAAGCTGGAGCAGGCCGAGGGAGACCTCCTCGGGACGCCCCTTCCCGGGGTGGGCGTCCGGATCGCGGACGACGGCGAGCTGTTCGTCTCCGGACCGCACCTGGCCCGGCGTTACCTCGGCGAGGAGCCGCTGACGGAGATCGCGACCGGGGACCTGGCCCGTCTTGAGGAGGGCAGGCTGGTACTGCTCGGCCGGAAGAAGGACATGATCCTCCGTGACGGGGTGAACATCTACCCCGGCCTCTACGAGCCCGCGATCGCCGCCCTGCCCGGGATCGCCGAGGCCGCGATCGTCGGGCTCGGCGACCCCGAGACGGGGGACGAGGAGGTCGTGCTGGCGGTCATACCGACCGGCGACTACGACGAGGGCCTGCTCAGGAAGGCCCTTCCCGAGATCGTGGACGCCGCCGCGCTCCCCGACCGCGTCGAGCCTCTCGACGATTTCCCCCGCTCCGGCCGCGCCGACAAACTCGACCGGGCCGCCCTCCGCGAACTGGTCGCCCGCCGTGCCTGAACCCGGCGCGGTCGGCGTCCCCGAAGGGCGGCGCGAGGAGGGGGTGGCGCGGTGCGGCTCGGGGTGACGGGTGCCTCCGGGTTCGTGGGCGGGGCGGTCTGCCGCGCGGCCGTGGAGCGGGGATGGGAGGTGCGGGCCTTCGGCAGGCGGCCGTCCGTCGAACCGGGGCACGTGGGCGGCGCGCCGTACACCTCCTGGGACCTTCTGGGGGACCGGTCTCGCCTGCCCGAGGTGGACGCGGTGGTCCACTGCGCCGGGAGCGTCACCGATTGGGGGGCGCCCTCGGCCATCTGGGCGGCCAACGTGGACGGCACCCGCAACGCCGCCGCGGCGTTCCCGGAGGCCAGGTTCGTCCACGTGAGCACGGCCAGCGTCTACGACCCGTTCCTGCCGACCGTCATGGCCACCGAGGACCGGGCTCCCGCCCGCGGGTACGTCAACGCCTACGGCGCCTCGAAGGCCGCCGCGGAGGGGGTCCTGGACCGGGCGGTCGTCCTGCGGCCGCACGCGATCTACGGCAGGGGCGACACGACCCTGCTCCCCCGGGTCCTCGGCGCGGTCCGGGGCCGCAGGCTCCTGGCGGTGGGAGACGGGCGGCAGCGGATCAGCCTGACCTCGGTGGACAACCTGGTCCAGGCCTGTCTGCTCGCCGCCGCCGGTCCCGTCGAGCGGGGAGTCTTCAACGTGACCGACGCCGAGCCCGTCGTCCTCGACGACGCCCTGCGGGCGATCCTGCGGGAACGCGGGATCGACGCCGAGCCCTACTACCTGCCCCTCGCTCTCGTCGAGCCCCTGGCCGTGGTCGCCGAGAGCGCGTTCCGGCTGCTCGGCCGTGCGCGTCCGCCCCGGCTCACCCGCTACGCGGTGGGTCATCTGGCCGTGGAGCGGACCCTGGACATCACGGCCGCCCGCGACCGGCTGGGGTACCGCCCAGCGGCGACGTCGTTCGCGGGCGCGGCGGACTGGTGAGAGGGCCGCGGGCCGGCGACGGGGAAACGCGGACCGGTGAGAGGGGAACCGTCCGGTGAGCGGTGAGGCGGACGACGAGGACCGGGGCCGCGGGCCGGTGACGAGGAGACGACGAGGAGACGCGGAGCGGTCAGGGGGAGCCCGTGCCCGGGGAGCCGGTGCCGGTCCGGGAGAGCCGCCTGTGACGGGCCACGAAGGCCACCCCGGCCAGGATCAGGCCGACGACGAACAGCACGCGCAGGCCGATCCACAGAGACCGCGTCAGCGCGTCGAAGACCGCGGTCGCGGCGGCGGTCCACGCCCCGTCGTTGCCGGCGAGGCCGGGCAGTGAGACGTCCCGGACGACGACCAGGACCACGGCCAGCACGACCATCCCGGCGGCCAGACCGAGGCCGACGCCGATCGACGCGCGCCACCGGTCCCTGGCGACCAGCGCCCCCGCCACCAGCAGGACGGCCGAGAGGATCGGGAGCACCCACTTGAGCCTGGTCAGCCAGGTGTAGACGGCCCGGGCCCTGACCAAGGCCGCCGTGGAGAACAGCTCGATCCTCGGGTGCAGGTCGGGCAGGCGGGCGGCGACCACGACCCCGGACTCCACCATCACCCGCCTGGCGGCCTCGTACACCGCGGTGAGGTCGAGGCTGACCGTCCCGTCCCCCGCGGCACTCGCGCGAAAGCCCTGACCTGACAGGACGGCCGACAGGTGCCGGTGCGCCACCCGGTTGATCCGTTCCCAGACGGGAGGAAACCTGTCGCCGACGACGACGGAGTCCACCGGCCCGCGGATGACGTCACCGGAGAGGGAGGCGTCCAGTTCCCGTAACGGCTTGGTGGTCACGGCGGTGACCCGGTCCGCGACGACCTCCTGGACCGCCCGGTCGCCGGCCAGCGGGGTCACCGCCGTGACGTAACGGTCGGTGTCGCCCAGCTCGCTCGTCGCCCAGAGCCCGACGAGGGCGAGCGGAGCCGCGACACAGCCGAGCACGATGAAGATCACACTGATCGCTCTCCGCACGGCATCCTCCTCACCCGCCCTAACCGGGAATCCCCTTATTCATCTGGCAAAACCCATTAGACGTTCTTTTTGACCGTGATTTGAAAAACCGCAATCCCCTGAACGAGTGGGAAAACCAGCGAGAATCCGTACACCGAATCTTGACTCAGGCTTCCCTGCGCGTCGTGGGGGTACCTAGCTCATTTATCCGAAAACCATTACTAACCTGCGAGGTGGGGGGCCGGAGGACGGGAGATGTTGGACAGATGGCAGGTAACAGGGATCGCTTGAGCGTCGGGACAGGCCTGGCTCTCACGCTGGGTTCCGCCGCGCTGTGGGGCCTGGCGCATCTGTGGACGGGAAGACGCGTCACGGGCGCCCTGCTGATGGGCGTCTACCTGAGCGCCGTCACGGCCGTGGTGGCCGCCCTCTTCGGAGCCGGGGCCGAATTGCTCTCCCTGATCGTGCAGCCCGGCTGGCTGTGGGCCTTCACGCTGGGCGGGATCCTGTTCGCCGCCGCCACGGTGGCCGTGGTCGTCCGGTCCTACCAGCTGGTCCGTCCCGAGTCGCTGTCCGGCCCCGCCCGTTACCTGTCGGCCCTCGCCGTCGGCCTGCTGTGCGCGCTGGTGATCGCCCCGATGGCCTACGCGGCCCGGCTGGCCTACCTCTCCCGGAGCGTGGTGACCTCCGTCTTCGGCGCGAGCGCGACGCCGATCCCGGTCGATCCGTGGAGGGGTCGCGAACGGCTCAACATCCTGCTGATCGGCGCGGACGCCGCGGCCAACCGCATCGGCGTGCGCACCGACAGCATGACCGTGGCCAGCATCGACACCAGGACCGGCGCGACGATGCTGTTCGGCCTGCCCAGGAACCTGGAGAACGTCCCGATGCCCCCGGGTCCGGCCCATGAGCGCTTCCCCTTCGGCTTCGGGGGCGAGCCGCCGTACACCCCGGGCATGCTCAACGAGATCTTCCAGTACGCCGAGGACTACCCCGCGATGGTTCCCGGCGTCCCCAAGGGCCAGCGCGGGCCGGCGCTGCTGAAGAAGACGATCAGCGACTTCACCGGTCTCGACATATCCAACTACGTGATGGTCGACATGTACGGCTTCGCGAAGATCATCGATGCGATGGGCGGGGTGAAGGTCACCATCAAGGCCCCCATCGTGTACGGCAGGCAGAACGAGGGCCTGATCCAGCCCGGGACACGCAGGCTGTCGGGTGAGGAGGCGCTCTGGTTCGGCAGGGCCCGCACCTACAGCGACGACTATGTCCGGATGGGCAGGCAGAAGTGCCTGATGAACGCCATCACCAAACAGGCCGATCCGGTGACGGTGCTCAGGAGCTTCGAGAAACTGGCCGACGCCACGATGAACGCGGTATCCACCGACATTCCACGGGAACTGCTGCCGAACCTCATCGAACTTTCGGACAAGGTGAAGAGCTCCAATATCAAGAGCTTCCAGTTCGTACCCCCGCTGATCGACACCGGCAACCCCGACTACGGTCTGATCAAGCACAAGGTGGCCGCCATCCTGTCGAGGTCGGATGACGCCCCCTCCGCCCCCTCCGGCTCCTCCGCCCCCTCCGGTTCCTCCGGGAACGCCCAGCGGCACCCCGGAAACGGTCCCACCAGCCTCGACACCGTCTGCGGCTGAGCAAAAGCCCGGCGAAGCGAGGGCGCGCGAGTCACCATGGATGATGTCATGGATCGGTGACTCAACGTGATCACGGAGGTTCCGGGATGAGGTGTCCCCCAGCGAGCGCGGCCCTGTTCGCCGCCGCCGTACTGGCTCCCGGCGGGCTTCCCGCCTGGGCGGATCCGCCCGCCGCGATCTCCATCATCCTCGACGACGGCGTACGGCAGGCCGCCCCCGGCAGCGAGAGCACCTACACGCTGCGCGTTTCCAACCGGGGTGACACCGCCCTTGAGGGGATCACCCTCGCCCAGACGCTGCCCCCCTCGCTGTTCTTCGTGAGCGCCGACGCCGGAGGCCGTGCCCAGGACGGGACGGTCTCGTGGACGGTGGACGTCCCGGCGGGGCGGGAGACCGTCGTCCACCTGAGCGCCCGGGTCGGCGATCCGACGGCGGACGAGGTGCCGAACCTGGCGACGACCGCGTGCGCCCGCCGGGGCGACGGCGGGCCGGTGCTGGTGTGCGCCACCGACATCGACACCATGGTGATCCAGGAGGAGAGGTCACCGAGGTGGCTCCTGCCGCTCTCGCTGGTCGTGGGCGGCGCCCTGGTCGGGATCGTCTTCCTGATCCGCCGCCGTCGCCGCCACCGTCATTCCCGGGAGACCTGACAAACCCGGCACACCGAACATTCCACCCAAAGCACACTGCCCGCACACACCGCCCGACGCACCCCCGGACACGCCACCCCGGCGCACCGCTCACGCTCACCACCCGGCACACCGCTCACGCACGCCGCCCGGCACACCGCTCACGCACGCCGCCCGACGCGCCTCCCCGGACACGCCACTTCGACGCATCGCTCGCGCACGCCGCCCGATGCGCCCTCCGCGCGCGCCCCCCAGGATTCCGGCGTTCCGGGTTTCGGTCGGCGAGCGTGGACCGAAACCCGGCGGCTCCAGCCGGCCAGGATCCCACAGGCGCGCCACCGCCAACCGGCCACCCGGCTCACCGAAGGCCACCCGGGGCCTACCAGGGACACCAGTCCGCATCTATCGCACTAAACCCCAAAGTGGTTACTGATACCACACGAGAGAACACGAAGCGGTAACAGTGCCCCCCTCCCTACCTTTTCGGCTTGACATCCACCCCCGCTCGGCTCTTATATGCACCTAACCGACTTATTAAGTAGGAATTAGGGAGTAGTCATGAACGCTCGCAGGGCTCGCGGGGTGGTGGCGGCGCTGGCCGCACTGGCACTCACGACCTTGGCAACCGCCTGCGGGAGCTCGGGAGGGACGGGCACGGCGGGCAGCAGCGCCTCCGCCGGCGGTGACAAACTCGCGGAGGTCCGGCTCGGATACTTCCCGAACATCACTCACTCCACTGCGCTGGTCGGCGTCGAGAAGGGCCTCTTCGCCAAGCACCTCGGCGGCACCAAGCTCACGACCACCACCTTCAACGCGGGCCCCGCCGCGGTCGAGGCGATCTTCTCCGGCGCGATCGACGCCACCTACATCGGCCCCAACCCGGCCATCAACGCCTGGGCCAAGTCCAAGGGCAAGGCGATCAAGATCATCGCCGGCGCCGCCTCCGGTGGCGTCTTCCTGGTCGTCAAGCCCGAGATCAACAGCGCCGAGGACCTCAAGGGCAAGAAGATCGCCACGCCGCAGCTCGGCAACACCCAGGACGTGGCCCTGCGGTACTGGCTGCAGGAGAAGGGCCTGAAGACCGACACCAAGGGCGGCGGCGACGTCAACATCGTCCCGCAGGAGAACTCCCAGACCCTGCAGACCTTCGCCACCGGCGACATCGACGGCGCCTGGGTCCCCGAGCCGTTCGCCAGCCGCCTGGTCCAGGAGAGCAAGGGCAAGATCCTCGTCGACGAGCGCGACCTCTGGCCGAACAAGCAGTTCGTGATCACCCACCTGATCGTCCGCCAGGAGTTCGCCGCCCAGCACCCGGAGGCGGTCAAGCAACTCCTCGAAGGCCACGTCGAGGCCAACGCCGCGATCAACGCCGACCCGGCGGACGCCGCCAAGACCGTGAACGCCGCCCTGGAGAAGCTGAGCGGCAAGCCGCTCAAGCAGGAGGTCCTGGACAGCGCGTTCAAGAACATCACCTTCACCAACGACCCGATCGCCTCCTCCCTGCTCGGCAGCGCGGACCACGCGATCAAGGTCGGACTGCTCCAGCCGGTCGACCTGAACGGCATCTACGACCTCAAGCCCCTCAACGAGGTTCTCAAGGCACAGGGCCAGCCCGAGGTAGCCGACAAGTAACCACCTGATCCGAATCACCAGGAGGGCAAGTGACAGCTCCGCTCACGGAGCGGGCGTCCCGCCGGGCCGAGGGCTCCGAGCCCGCGGTCCGGCTGGACGGCGTCTCCAAGATCTACGGCCAGGGCAGGAACGGGCTCCTGGCTCTCGACAACATCTCCCTGTCCGTCGCCCCCGGCGAGTTCGTCAGCCTGCTCGGCGCCTCGGGTTGCGGCAAGAGCACACTGCTCTCCCTGGTCGCCGGACTGGACAAGCCGACGGCCGGCACGCTGGACACCGGGACCCGCAAGATCGCCATGATGTTCCAGGAACCCGCGCTGTTCCCCTGGCTCACCGTCGCGGCCAACGTCGAGATGGCGCTGCGGGTGCAGGGCGTGGCCAAGAAGGAACGGCGGGAGCGGGCCGCGGAGTTCCTGGAGATCGTCCACCTGGGCGGTTTCGGCGCCAAGCGCCCGCACGAGCTGTCCGGCGGCATGCGCCAGCGGGTCTCCCTGGCCCGCGCGCTCGCCCAGGAGGCCGACGTGCTGCTGATGGACGAGCCGTTCGGCGCGCTGGACGCGATGACCCGTGACCTGCTCCACGACGAGCTGGAGCGGATCTGGCAGAAGCGCGGGCTCAGCGTGCTGTTCGTCACCCACAACGTCCGCGAGGCCGTACGGCTCGGCGACCGGGTCGTGCTGCTGAGCAGCAGGCCCGGCAAGGTCGCCGAGGAGTTCCCGGTGGAGATCGACCGGCCTCGCCTCACCGATTCGCCGGAGGTGGCCGAACTGGCCTCGACCATCACCCAGCGGCTACGCCAGGAGGTTCTTCGCCATGGCCGTTGACCAGGCATCCCCCACGGGCCGGTCGGCCGACGTCCACGCCGCCCAGCTCGCCGGCCTCGACGCCCTCGAACTCGGCGGCGGCACGAGCAGCGGGCTGGCGGTCCGCCTCTGGGGACGCCTCTGGCCGATGCTCCTCGCGGTCGCCATCGTGCTGGTGATCTGGCAGGCCATCGTGTGGAGCGGGCGCTGGCCCGAGTACGTCTTCGCCGGTCCCGCCGAGACCTTCGGCAGGCTCGGCGAACGCCTCTCCGACCCCGAGTACTGGCACGCCATCTCGGTGACGATGCGCCGCGCGATCACCGGTTTCGCGGTGTCCGTGCTGGTCGGACTGGTCATCGGCGCCCTGGTCTCCCGGATCAAGGTGCTGCGGGCCGCCTTCGGCTCGCTGATCACCGGTCTGCAGACCATGCCGTCGATCGCGTGGTTCCCGCTGGCCATCCTGCTGTTCGGACTGACCGAGAGCGCGATCACCTTCGTGGTCATCCTCGGCGCGGCTCCGTCCATCGCCAACGGCCTGATCACCGGCGTCGACTACACGCCGCCGATCCTGCTGCGCGCGAGCCACGTGCTCGGCTTCCGCCGCCTGCAGCTCTACCGCCACGTGATCCTTCCGGCGTCGCTGCCGTCGTTCCTCGCCGGGCTCAAGCAGGGCTGGGCCTTCGCCTGGCGCTCGCTGATGGCCGGTGAGCTGGTGGTCATCATCGCCCACCAGTCCTCGCTGGGCGAGCGGCTCTTCTTCGACCGCGAGCTGGCCGACTCGGCCGGCCTGCTCGGCACGATGATCGTGATCCTTGTCATCGGCATCGGCATCGACCTGCTGTTCGAGGCGGCGGACAACGCGCTGCGCCGCCGCTGGGGCCTCCAGCAGGTGCGCAACTGACGACATGCGGATCTCCGCCAGAACCCAGTACGCGCTGCGAGCCGTCGCCGAACTGGCCGCCGCCCCTCCCGGCCCCGTGCCCGCCGAGAAGATCGCGGTGGCGCAGAACATCCCCCGGAGGTTCCTCGACAACATCCTGTTACAACTGCGGCGGGCCGGGATCATCCACAGCCAGCGCGGCCCCGAGGGGGGCTACTGGCTGGCCCGGCCCGCCGAGAAGATCACCCTGGCCGACGTGATCGTGGTCGTCGAGGGCAGTCCCGAGCACTCCGAGCGCGCCGACTATCCGGGGGTCGCCGGGCCTCTGGCCGACGTGTGGAGCGCGCTGCGCGAGTATGAGAAGACGCTGCTCAGCGAGATCACCCTCGCCCACATCACGAAGAACGCGCTGCCCTGACGGCCGCCCTCGCCATGCCGCGGACCACGAGATGGTGGAAGGGCCGGATCACGGTGAAGTAGACCGGCCCCGTCCAGCGGTGGTACTTCACGATCGTGACGACGTGGAAGCGCCCGGGCTCGGCCACGACCGCGAGACAGGCGGTGAGGTGCGACTCGGCGACACCCGACACGTGGTAGCGGTCCTCCTCCGCGTCGATCACGGTGAAGAACGACAGTTTGTCACCGGGGGTGAACGAGACGTCCTCGGGGCGGATGTCCGGGGCGGAGGGGATCCCCCGCTGCCGCATGCCGAGCAGGCGCACGAACCCGGCGCGGATCCGGTAGAGGAAGCGCATCCAGCCCGGATCCCAGGAGACGAGCCCGTGGAGGAACTCCCTGAGGGTGAGGTCTCCCTCGACGGTCTTGACGTCCACGTGGTCGGCGTCGCGGACCAGTTCGCGAAGGCCCGGCAGGTCGCCGGTCAGGGTGTGGAGCAGGGCGTGGGTCGGGGACGGTTCCACGGTTCGTGTCACGATCGCTCCCGTGCGGGTAAGTAGGGACGCAGGGCCAGGTCGTAGACCCCGCGCAGTTCCCCGGCCGTCAGCGACGGGACGAGGTGGCCCGCGCCGATCAGGATCAGATAAAGCAGCCGCGCCATGGTCTGCGGATCCTGGCCGCCGTGCTGCTCCCACAGAATGCGCAGGTAGTCGATCCTGCGCCGGTCCACCCGCGCCTGTACGGCACGGGCCTGCTCGTCCTGCTGGGCCCACGCCCGCACCGCGATCTCCAGGTCGGGCGAGTCGCCGATGCCCGCGACCAGCTCGAAGAGCCGTTCCAGCCGGATCGTGGCCGGAGCGTGGGCCCCGGACTCGACGGTCTCGATGAACTCCGTGGTGAACCGTCTCTCGAAGTGGTCGAGCAGCGCGGTGCGGTAGGCGGGCATCCCCCGGAAGTGGTGGTAGAAGGATCCCTTGGTCAGCCGGAGCCGCTCGCACAGCAGCTCGATGGTCAGCGCCGGAGCTCCGTGAGCGGCCAGGATCACCAGCCCCTCGTCCAGCCAGTCCTGTTCTGTGGCCATGTCTCCACCATGCCATACGGTTTGGTATGTCGTTGGCCCGGGCACGGGGAAATCTTTCGGTGACTCTCCGTACGATGAACGTCACGAGAAGCACCGAGGGAGGGGGAGTCTCCGACGAAACGCCGACCGCCCCACCGGGAGAGCGCCCCTTCGCGGCTGGAGCGCTGGGAGCGCGCCAGCGAGGTGCCGCTCATCCTCGCCTCCCTGGCCTTCCTGGCCGCCTTCGCGGCGCTCGTGCTGGCTCCCGGCATGCCCCGGCCGTTGAGCGCGGTGTGCTGGACGGTCGTGCTGGGCACCTGGGCGGCGCTGGCGGCCGACATCGCCGTACGGCTGACGCTCGCCCCCGACCGGAGGGCGTTCCTGCTGGGCAACTGGCTGGCGCTGGTGACCCTCGCCGTTCCCACGCTCTGCCCGTTGCGTGCGGTCGGCATGATCAGCAGGGCGACGATCCGGCATCGGCGGCGCCGGCTGGAGTTCCACGCGCAGGTCGCGGCCTACGCCGGGCTCACATCCCTGCTGTTCGGGCTGACCGTGTCCCTCGGCGTGCTCCGCCTGGAGCGCGGCGCGCCCGGGGCGACCATCAGGACCTTCGGCGACGCCCTGTGGTGGGCGGTCAGCACGATCACCACCGTGGGCTACGGCGACCTGTATCCGGTCACGGGGCAGGGCAGGTGGGTCGGCGGCGTCCTGATGTTCGGCGGGATCGGCCTGCTGGGCGTGGTCACCGCCTCCTTCGCGTCCTGGTTCGTCTCCCGCTTCGACGATCTCCACGAAAGGGGCCCGCGCACGGGATCTCCGGCCGACATGTTCGCGGGCCCGAAGACTCCCGGCGAAACGGCCCCGCGCGGAGAGACCGCGCCCGGGGAGAGCCCGCGCGAGGAGTCCCCCGGTGAAGCGGTCCCGCCGGAGAAGGCCCGGCGCGAGGAGTTCCCGGAGGCCCGGCGTGAGGAGGCGCAGGGGCCGGAGGAGAAACAGAGGCGGGAGGGCGAGTCGCCGGGCGCCGAGGCCCTCCGCCTGCTGCGCGGCGCGGTGGAGGAACTGCGCGCCACGGTGGCGGAGCTACGGGAGCTGCGCCGATCGGTCAGGCGCCTCAGACCCGACGACTCCACCGACTCCGACGGCTCCGACAACTCCGACAACTCCGACAGCACCGACGAGCCCGACACCCTCGACACCCTCGACACCCCCGGTGCCCCCGGCGCTCCTGGTGAACCCGGTGCTCCTGGTGAACCCGGTACCTCTGACGGTCCTCGGCGCCCCTGACACTCCTGACCTTCCCGGCGACTCCAACACCCCCCGGCGAACTCCCCGGAACCCCACCAACCCGGTGAATCTGGCGGCGACCAGCGGCGATCCCGAGATCCCGGCCGCCGCCGAGACCCCGCCGGGCGGATCCACCCCGGCGTCCGTCACCCCGATCACGCCGTCTCCGCCTGCCGGAAAATCACCATAAAGCACTAAAAAGCACCACTATCGACCGCGCCATCACCGAACCTCCCGCGCCCATCCCGTTCATACCCGCGACTCCCCCTCATCGGCCGTGGCATGATTATCACTTCCAGGTCCTTGCAATGATTTTCATAATCAGATTGGATCGTCGTCGTGAGGGTGGCATTCGTCGGTAAGGGCGGCAGCGGCAAGACGACCCTGTCGGGGTTGTTCGCGAGGTATGTCGCGAGTCG